>JAZUCR010000384.1:0-3559 GCA_045639225.1 Victivallales bacterium | reverse complement strand
AGTTGAAAAGTTGCTGAAAGATGCTATTGTAATACACTGTCGGATCTCCTACGCTCAAATTAAAGACTTTAGACACCTTTAATATAGCGCAGAATCCGACTTTAACAATCAATCCCGGTATTTTTTACCGGACAGTAGTGATTTCGGATTATAATAAAATGTTAGGAAAAACAAAACATAAAGGAGTGTGTCATGAGTAAAATCCGTGAACTTTTCACCGTTGGAAATGGGATTTTCCGTTTGGCTCCCAACTGGGTTCCTCGCAGTTTCTGCATCCCGGGCCGCCGCATAAAACTCCATCCTGATGATTATTATGCGCTCGGCGGTGAACGCGGCGGCATTGACGAACGCTGGCTGGGTTGCACCACCCCTGCCGACAATGGTCCGTTGACCGCGAAAAACGAAGGCATCAGCCATATCGCTGCTCCGGACGGGAAACTGATCCCCCTGACAGAAGCTGTCGAAGAACTCGGCGCGGAACTGATCGGGGAACGACTTTGGAGTCAATATCATTGCTGGCCGGTTTACTCCAAGTTTTTTGACAATCTCGGTCCGCTGCCGCATCACATCCATCACCGGGAACAGCATGCCCGACTGGTCGGGCAGCGTGGAAAGCCCGAATGTTATTATTTCCCGCCACAGCTGAACAATTACGGCGGACATTTCCCCTTCACGTTCTTCGGATTCGAGCCGGGCACAACCAAAGAACAGGTCAAGGAATGCCTGATGAACTTTACCAAAGGCGACAACAAAATCACGAATCTTTCCAAAGCCTACCGGCTGGAACCCGGTACCGGATGGGATGTCCCGCCCGGTGTCCTCCATGCCCCCGGCAGCCTCTGCACCTACGAGCCGCAGTTCGCCAGTGACGTCTACGCCATGTATCAAAGCCTCGTTGACGACCAGATCGTGCCCGAATCACTGCTCTGGAAAGACTGTCCGAAAGACCGGATCGGAGATTTCGATTACCTGATGGATGTCATTGACTGGGAACTCAATGTCGATCCGGAATTCGGAAAACACCGTTTCATGCGACCGGTGGAAAATATTCAGAATACCGAAGGATGCATCGATAAATGGGTCTGTTATAAGAGTCCGGCGGTTTCGGCAAAGGAGCTGACGGTTCTTCCCGGACAGACTGTGATCGTCAAAGATGCCGCTGCATACGGTTTGATTATGATGCAGGGATATGGTACTTTGAACGGCATGCCGCTGGAAACACCCTCTTTGATCCGTTACGGACAGCTTACGAACGATGAATATTTCGTTTCGGAACAGGCGGCGAGAGCTGGTGTCAAAATCGTGAATGGATCGTCTTGTGATCCAATCGTCATGCTGAAACACTTCGGTCCGGAAAATCCGGATTGGTGTCTTCAATTCTGTAAATGAAAAACATCAATCAACAGGGAGCAAGAAACATGAAAAGGAATCGGATTTTTACACTCATAGAACTCCTCATCGTTATTGCGATCATCGCGATCCTGGCGGGAATGCTGCTGCCGGCATTGAATTCGGCGAAGAAGAAAGCGCAGGCGATTGAATGCCTCGGTCGGCTCAAGACGCTTGGAACCGTGGCTTATTTGTATGTTGACAGCTATAAAGGCTATCTGTTTGGCGCTTGGGTATATGAAAACGGGTCAGAAACTAAGTGGAATGATGTTATGGCAATGAGAACCAGAATTCTGCCCTACAAAGAAAGATTCATGTCGGCTGCCTCTAAAGATTATTATTGCCCCAGCGGAAAACCGTCGGAAAACGCTCGTCAATGTTACGGGCAGGCATGCGTAGGGACAGCTCAAACCTATTTTTCCCAGAAAGAAGAACCGGGAGGCTATATTACAATTGTCAAGGAGGGAACGAACTCTCATGATCCCGTTTATGGACATTTTCTGAATTTTTATTCCGGGCAGAACTCCAATCCCGGTGGTTTCCCGCTTTATGCCGATTCCGTCGGCACAGGCGGTTTTCAGCGTAATTACTGGCATAAAGGTCTAGGAGGGGCTGATTACTGTGTGGCAGTCCGGCATTCTAACTCGGTGAATGTAACTTTTGCCGACGGACACTCTGCATCTGTTCCGCTTTCCCAGCTGGGGAAACCGCCGCATAAATTCCGCTATTATGGATATGACGATGGAAGAATCGGGTTAGCCGCCAGGAGCATGGACTAGAAGCCGACAGATAAAATTGGCCGCATTGTCAGACCATGCACAGAGGATCAAGTGTAATCTTTGTCGCTCAGTATGTTCTGCCCGTCATGAAAATAAAAAATGAGGAGTGATGGAAAATGAAAAGATGTTTATTCATCCTGACCGCGTGCATGCTGCTGGCGGCTGGAGCACAGGAACTGGCCCGCGGCGGAAAGACAGAGTATAAGATCGTTTATGCTTCCGAATACGAAAAAGAAGCTGCAGAAGAGTTGAAACTGCATTTGGACCGGATCACCGGGGCGAATTTCCCTTTGGAGAAAGAAAACGAAACGGTTACGGGTCCTGCCATCTGGCTGGGGAATACGGCGTTTGCGCGAAAACAGGGGATCGACAACACAAAACTGGCGCCGGAAGAATGGTTGATCCGGAATTACGGAAAAGATTTGATCATTACCGGAGGGAAACGGCACGGGACCCAGAACGGGGTATATGATCTCTTGGAGACACAGTTCGGCTGCCGTTGGTATGCCTGGGATACGACGGAAATCCCGAAGAATCCAAATCTGACGCTGAAGTCCGTGAATATCCGGAAGCAGCCGTCCTTTGATTCGCGCGAAATCTTTGATGATTATCACAGTTCATGGGTTTTGAGGCAGGAGATCAGAACCGCGAAAAAAATGTTCCGCAAGCGGATCGGCGGATCGGGGGATTACGGCCATCAGGCATACTGGCCAAGACATTCCAAACGTTATTACGATGTGCATAATTTTTACTATTTTCTGAACCCGAAAATATATTTCAAGGAGCATCCGGAATATTTCAGCATGAATGTGGAAGGGAAACGTTTCCACGGGACGCTTGGTCCCAATATGGACGGCGGGAATTTCTGTCTGACCAATCCGGAGGTGCGCAATATCGTTGCTGCCCAAATGATGGAAACCATTGCCCAGGATCGGGAAAACCTGCCTGAACCGAAGTGGCCGGATATCTATTCGCTTTCGCCGATGGACAGCGATGGAAGGCTCTGCCTCTGCCCCGAATGTGCGGCGGTCGAAAAGAAGGAACGGAAAATGGGCTTGCTCCTTGATTTTGTCAACGACATAGCCCGGCGGGTGCATAAGAAATATCCGGAAATACTGATCCGAACAGAATCGTATTCCACCTGGACGGAGCCGCCAGTCAGCATCCGTCCGGAAAAGAATGTTATCATCAAATGGTGCAACATGTATGAAATACCAAAGCGCTTACATTTCTTACTCAAAATTACATTTTCCTTCCCTTTCCCATTTGAACTTAACACGTTATAACATACCGTCACATTCGTTTGCGACAATACAAAAACGGGGAAAGATGGGACATTTTCATCTCTTCACGGGGAAGAAATGGGGAAGTTTTTTGAATGCCAATGAACC
>JAZUCR010000383.1:0-4368 GCA_045639225.1 Victivallales bacterium | reverse complement strand
CATGCCGGAATGTCTGGCCTACAACGGCAATCCGAACCGTTCCACGGCGATGGTCGATCTGACTTTTGCAGAGCCGTTCGGCGTGCGGGCCATGCTGGCCACGCTGGATAAGATGCTCAAGTTCTGGAAACATGGTATTTCCTTGCTGGAACCGCTGCAGGGCGGCGACCGTTACCGGACCGCCGCGCTGAATGCGCACCGGACGCTCTGCCGCATGTTCCTGTGTTTTCTGGAAACCGCCCGGAATATGACGGAATTTTATGCTGTCCGGGATTCGTTCCATACCGAGCCCTATACGACGGAAAGCGCGCGGGTCAAAATTTCGCGACTGAAGCAGATCGCCGAGCGCGAACTGGAGAATTCTCTGCTCGCGCTGGAGCTGCTGCGTTCGGACCGTTCACTTGGTTTTTCCGCCGTTTATCCGCCCGGGATTACGGAGAAAATGCTCGAATTCAAGATTGCGCACACCCGGAAACTGCTGCAGACGGAACTGCCGTTCAGATGGTACAGCCTGCGGTTCTCGTTCAACGAACATCCGCGCTGGACCGGCAGGGATTTCTGAGGCTGTGCAGAGAAGAACATACAGATGAGGAGAAATGAAAAATGAATAATGCTCTGGAAATTTTCCAAAGAGTCCCGCGGACTCATAACTGTGCGCAATCCGTGGCGGCGGGCTGCGGACATCCCGAACTGGTCGTCGAGCTCGCGTCCTGCGGCGGGGGCAGGGCGCCGGAAGGCCGCTGCGGCGCCCTGCATGCCGCGATGCTCATGGCAGGTCCGGAAAAACAGGAAACGATTCGCCGGCAGTTCATCGCGGAAAACGGTTCGGAATTCTGCCGTGAGCTGAAGTCCGTTCATCATGTCCCCTGCGAAAAATGCGTGGAATGCGCCGCCCGGCTGTTCGAGGAGTCCAGAGGATAAGATCCGACGGCTTGCATTTTTCCGTTTTTCTGCTATTTTACCGCAGCAGGAAAGGAACGAAATCATGAACACAGTGATCTTGAAACCCGGCAAGGAACATTCGGTGCTGCGCCGCCATCCCTGGATTTTTTCCGGAGCGGTCGGCAAAGTCGAGGGAAATCCGGCCAACGGCGAGACGGTCCGCATCCTCGACTCGAAGAAAAATTTCCTCGGCTGCGGTGCCTGGTCGAATGCTTCCTCCATCGCGGTCCGGATCTGGTCTTTCGATCCCGATGAAGCGATCGATGCGGCCTTTTTTCAGCGGAAGACCGCGGTCGCTTATGAATTGCGGAAACGGATTTTCAACGGTTCCCTGCCGGACGCTTTCCGGCTCGTTTACGCCGAATCGGATGGCCTGCCCGGCGTGATCGCCGATCTTTACCGGAATTACGCGGTGATCCAGCTTTCCACTGCCGGAGCCGATCATTTCCGTGCCGAAATCGTCGAGGCACTGGCGCCTTATGCCCCCGGCGGGATCTACGAGCGGTCCGATGTGGACGGACGCAAACGCGAAAGTCTGGAGCCGGTCAAAGGTCTGCTGCACGGCGGTCCGCTGCCGGACCAGATCGATTTCACCGAAAACGGCATCCGGTTCCAATGCGATCCGGTGACCGGACACAAGACCGGTTTCTACCTCGATCAGCGGATCAACCGTGCCATTGTGAGCACGGAAATGCCTGCCGGGGCCGAGGTTCTGAACTGTTTCTGTTATACCGGCGGTTTCGGTCTTGCGGCGCTGAAAGGCGGAGCCGCCAAAGTGATCAATGTGGATTCTTCGGAACCGGCGCTGGAACAGGCCCGGATCCATGCCGGATTGAACGGCTTTTCCGAGGATCGGTTTCAGACGGTCTGTGCTGATGTGTTCCAATATCTGCGCCGCTGCCGGGATGCCGCGCAGAGTTTCGATGCGATCATCCTCGATCCGCCGAAATTCGCCGATACGGTCGCGCAGCGGGAGAAAGCCGCCCGCGGCTACAAGGATCTGAACCTGCTGGCGATGAAACTGCTGCGTCCCGGCGGGAAACTTTTCACCTTCTCCTGTTCCGGTGCGATGGATGATGAATTATTCGCCAAAGTGATCGCTTCCGCGGCGCAGGATGCCAAAGCGGATTTCCGGATCGTCCGCAAGCTGATGCAGGGGCCTGACCACGCGGTCTCCGCGAATTTCCCCGAGGGACATTACCTCAAAGGCATTTACGGCATTCTGGCGGCGCGGGGATAACCCGTTTTTCAGATATGGACCGGCACTGCGGTCCGGGAGGAAATGAGCTCCATCCACCGTTTTTTGTCGGTTTCCGAGGCGAACGGGGCATGGAAAACATCGCTCCGGCCGAGATTGCGGCTTTTGCCTTCGCCCATCGGATGATAGGGTTCCAAGTCGATCCGCTGAACATTCTTATGCGTATTTGCCAGCCCGGCGATATGATGCAGGGCGGCATCTTCATCATTGATCCCCGGCACCAGCGGACAGCGCAGAATGACCGATGCGCCCGCCTGATCCAGTTTTTTCAGATTGTCCAGGATCGGTTGTGCCGGAACGCCGGTCAGTTCTTCATGTTTTTCGGGAACGGCTTTCACATCCCAAAGCCACAAATCGACCAGCGGGAGCAGTTCATCGATCCGTTCCCACGGGGCGAATCCGCTGGTCTCGACCGCGGTATGGATGCCGGATGCTTTCGCCGCTTTCAGCAGGGAGGATGTAAAGGCAAAAAGCGCCAGCGGTTCCCCGCCGGAAAGCGTGATGCCGCCGCCAGAATTCTGATAAAACACCCGGTCTTTCTCCACTTCGGTCATGACCTCGCTCACGCTCATTTTCCTGCCGACCGCTTTCAACGCTTCCGCCGGACAGGATTCCGCACAAATGCCGCAATGAAAACAGGCAGCCCGGTCGATCAGATGTTTGCCATCCGCAACGGTATGACAATGCTGCGGGCAGACGGCAGCGCATTTGCCGCAGATTGTGCATTTGCCGGAATCGAACAGGAGTTCCGGTTCGAAGGATTGCGACTCGGGATTATGGCACCAGAGGCAATGCAGCGGACAGCCTTTGATGAAGACCACGGTCCGGATCCCGGGACCGTCGTGCACCGCGAATTTTTCGATATCGAAAACGATTGCTTCCGCGCTCATAAATTTCCTGTATTCCGGTTCAGATGATATCCCGGATTGCTGCTTCCGTCAGGTTTTTCCTGCGCTCCTGAACGGGGGAACCGAGAACATGCATAACATAAAAGAGAGTAATTTCCAGAGAAGGAATTATCGCCAGATGGGCGCCCGCGGCGCCGCCCCAGCCCCAATCCAATGCACTGCTGCCGGGTTTCGGACAGCGCACGCCCAGCCCGTAAGAGTATTGCGGCCGCGCCATCCGATGATAGGCAGTTTCAGCCGCTTTGCCGATCTGGGGACAGATCATCCGCGCGATGGTATCACGCCGGAGCAGATTTTCGCCCGAACACAGGTTTTCCAGAAACGCGATATAATCGTCCGCCGTGGAAATACAGCCCGCGCCGCCGCTTTCATATTCGCTTCCGAGTTTGTAGGTTTGGATCTGCGGCCCGCAGGGATTGTATTTCCCGCTTTGCGCATCATACCGGTATTGGGCAGTGATTTCCGGGAGTTCATTATCCGGCAGCAGGAAGGTGGAATGTTTCATCCCGACCCGGTCGAAAATGTTTTCCTTCACGTAAAGACCGAACCGCTTCCCCGATGCGACTTCCACAATGGCCGCCAGAACGTCATGACAAAGGCTGTACTGCCAGGAAGAGCCGGGCTCGAACACCAGCGGATCGCAGGCCAGATATTTCATCGCTTCACGGGTCGGCATCCGTCCGCCGGTTTCCTGTTTTCCCCGCTGGAGATTTTCAGACACCGTGTTATAGGTAAGTCCGGCAGTCATGGTCATCAGATGGCGGACCGTCATGGTGTTTTTCACTGGTTCGAGTCTGCCGTCGACGATCTTTTTCATATCATGGAATTCAGGCAGATATTCATATACGGCATCGTCCAGCCGGATGACATCCTTCTCGACCAGCTGCATGACGGCGGTACAGGTGATCACTTTGGAACAGGAATAAATATTGTAGCGTTCCGTGCCGTCGACCGGTTTTTTCCGGGCCTCGTCGGAATATCCGGACTGATAGCGGAATACGCATTTCCCTTTATGATAGACCACGCAGTCGATGGATGGGATCCCGAATTCTTCACAAGATTTCAGCCGTTTCAGAGTTTCGCCGTTCTGTTTCATTTCAGTATCTCCTGATATTGGTTTTGTTAGTGTCAAATAGTTTTTATTTTATGAAATCTGAATTGAGTTCAAATTCCAATTGTTTCGAGTGTGGGAAAGACTAAAAAAATCTCTCCCCCGTTTTTTTTGAACTTTGGAATTTGTAAACTGCCGGATAAGAGATT
>JAZUCR010000382.1:0-2381 GCA_045639225.1 Victivallales bacterium | reverse complement strand
GCTTTCGACGAAAGCACCGTAGATATACGGAGCCATTTTCTTGTAGTATTTGGCGAAAGCCCGCGGCGCGCCGGAAGGAACTCCCGGAATCGTCATGACCCCCCATTTCAGCGCATGGTTCCAGAGCCAGACTTTACCTTTTTTCTTGAGGGTCCAATTCCGGACCAGTTCATCATAGCCTTTCTGGATTTCCGGCAGACGTTCTCCCCAAGGGCCTTCGATGACCACTTGCATCCAGAGGTTGGACGGAATTTCCACGTCCGGAATATCCCGGTAGCCGTTATAGGCAGCAAAAAGCAAATATCCCGGCACTTTTTCCTGCTGCAGCCGCCGCGCGATATCGCAGACAAATCCCCAAATCAGGTTGCTGGAACTGGGTGTGTTCCGCCCATATTTGAAATACTTCCAGCACTCCGGACACTGGCACGGCACGAATCCGTCCGGCAGCATCAGGCTGAACATGGCTTCATTGCATCCCTGGGGAGACCAGCGCGGAATGCCGCGGGATTTGGACGGCTGCCCGGTCAGGTAGGCTTTGGCATCCTCAAAAATGACCTCCTTGACTCCGGAAGCTAAACACAACTGTCCGGAATGCGGGTCTTTCAGATCGCAGCTCCGGGTGCCGTTCGCCTTCAAGGCAAAATATTCCGGGTGGGACTTATGGAAACGGCGTTTCAAATTCAGCACAGCCAGACCATGGGCGTTGGCGATATGTCTGGTGTGCATCCGGTTCCGGTACCAGGAAAGGTTTTTCTCCGGGGTGGCCATTCTGCCCCGCCGTTTGACCTGTCCGCGGCATTTGGACGGATCGGCCAGTTCATCCCGCCAGTAACCGTTGTAGGGGGAATACCATCTGCATTCGAAATCCGGGCGGTCGTAGATATCGGTTTCCGGGATTTCGAACGCCCCCTGCGGCACCACGATCCCATATTCGTGGGGAAAGAAGAACCGGATTCCGGCGAAGCGTTCCAGAAAATCATACACTCCGAAAAGAGTGGCCCGCTGATAACACTGGTCCACCGCCAGATGGTGTCCGGTGGACAGCAGATCGACCGGATCGGCTTTCGGGTCGTCTTTGCCCAGAATGAAGATTTTCCGGCCGGCGGTTTTGATGATGAACGCATCGCGGCACAAGGAGGAATCCGCGATCCCGGCCTCGCGCGACCAGCGGTTGATGCCCAGACAGATGGAGATTTTCCCTTCGCCCGGCGTTTTGACCACCGGGACTTGCGTTTTCAGCCGCTGTTCCAGAAATTTCTTCAGTTCCGAGGCGGCAAAACGCGTCGTCTTATACGCATTTTCCTCCACGACGATTTCCAGATTGTCCATGCCGGGTTTGAATTCCGCAAAAACCCTGCTGCCGATCCGGATATTCCGCGGCGGTCTCGAATCACCCAAAAACGGAGGATCGAACGCATTCAGAACAAAAAGTGACGTCAGCAGCCAGCAGATTAAAAATTTAGCCATGTTTTTCCCTTATCTTTTTTCTGTATCAAAACTGAATTTTCAGAATCCGTAGGCATACCAGAATTGTTTATCCGCTCCCGGCTGGGGCAGAATCTGGGAGGACGATTTTTTACCGACATGCATGTCTCCGAAAAGCACGTTCAGCGACCCATGATGCCGGAAGGCATATCTCTCGGTCAGAGACATATTGCTGCAGCTGAACAGGGCCTCCCCGTTGGTTTCGGAAACATAACAGAAGGAACTGATATTCCGGATTTTCATTTTCAGAATATGCGGAGCTTTGTTGATGGTATCATTGGAAGTGCACCCGTAGGTCACATTCTTCCCCGACAGTTTTTCGCGAACCGCCGACGGGCAGGCATATTTGGAAACCCCGTTATACTCCGTGGAGCCGACCTTCCGCGGCGCCCCCTGGCTCCAGTTGACGACTTTGGTCCGGTCTTCCGGGAAAGACATATTCATCACCTCAGCAAAATTTTTGGCGCTGCTCTGGTGTTCTGCAGTCAAAATCTCTTTCCACGTATAAGGCGGCAGCCAGCCGTAATCGGAGAAATACATAAGAACCGCGGTTCCCGCAGCCTTCAGATTGTTCACGCATTGGATGGATCTGGCTTTTTTCTTCTCATTATTCAGCGCCGTCAGCAGCATGCGGGCGAAAATCGCGATGATGGCAATCACGACGAGGAGTTCTATCAGCGTGAATTTGACTCGCACGACAGCCGTCATGCACCCTGGTTTTAAACTTGTTTTCATACTCACCTTCCTTTTTTATTTTGTTTTTTTTGGAAAAAAACGAACACTTTCTTGAAATTTCACTTTCATAATATAGTATCCGGCTGGGTTTGCTCGCGGAGTTTGAAAAGGTTTGCTCTTACAGTTTCCGCATTGCGTAAAGTGATTGACAAAAAGATTAC
>JAZUCR010000381.1:0-6035 GCA_045639225.1 Victivallales bacterium | reverse complement strand
CGCCGCGAACAATAGGCCGAATAGGCCGGATCCTCCTTCGTCTAAGGCTCCGGAGGACAAGTAGGCCGGATAGGCAGAGCGCGCCATATCTTTCCCGCTCCGCTCCGCGCCCTCTCATCTCTCATCTTTTACCGCCATTTCCGGGAAATCGTTGTTTCCGCACTTGCATTTTGCGGAAATGGAATTATAATGCTTACATAACTCAAAAAAAGGAGAAGGTAATGCTTAGCAAAACCGCATTGAAAAAAAGCCTCGAGATGACCAGAAAATGGTTCAAGGAATCCGGCGTCATGATCCCCGAAAACGGACTTTGGGGCGTGGCGGAACGGGTCCTGCTCGTTGATAATAATAAAACGGCGCAGAAAACGCTGAATTCATTCCCGGCCTGGACGCCGCACGACAAGGACGGCTACGCCATCGTGGAACAGCGCCGCGCCGACTGCAATCTGCAGACCGCGTTCCTCTTCCTCCGGATCCATGAGATCTTCGGCATCCAGCATGTTCACAGCATCGCCCGCAATATCCTCGCTTTCCTGTTCAACCGCAGCGGACTGCTGCAGCGTACCGGCGGAGAAAAGATCGAGGGTGCCTGGAATTGGAGCCATATCAAACACGATCTGGTCATCTATTTCGACGACAACGCCTGGATGGCCACCCTGATGCTGAAAATGTCCGGGCATTATCCCGACCTGAACAAGGAATTCCATCTGCGGGAATGGGGCCTGAAACTCGCCGATCTGCTGGCGGACGCCTTCCCCCGTTATTTCGCCGACGCCAAAGCCACGGAAGGAAATTTCAGATGGCAGGGCAATCCGCAGCTGCCGCATTGGGGCTCGCTGGTCTGCCAGGCACTCGCCGAAGCCATGCGGATCCATCCGAAAAAAGCCTACCGCGATGTGATCGATTCCTATCATAAATATCTGCTGGAACGCATCGACGTTTTCACCCCGAGCGAATACGGCTACGCGCTGCTCGGCGCCACCGCGGCCTACACGGTGATGAAAGACAATCTGAGCCTCAAAACCGCCCGTGCGTTTGCCGACGAACTGGTCGCAGTGATGGATCCGGTCACGGGCAATCTGCCTGCGCGTCATTACGAAGCACCGGTCGGCGATCATCTGGCCGATACGATCTACACGCTCAACTGGGCGGTCCTCGGCATGCAGAACATGCAGCAGATCGACGACAAATATACGGCCGCCTACGAAAAGATTCTGGAACTGCTGATCAATATCCAGGATACCTCTCCGGAGCCGTGGCTCCACGGCTGCTGGCGCGGCATGTACGACATGAAGGCCAAAGCCTGGGGCGGCGGCAACTGCTACGAAGGCGGTGCGGACAGCATCTATACCGGCTGGACCAATGCCCCGATCGCCTGGGCCGTGGCTTTCGCTCTCCAGCATAAGTGTTTCGCCATCCACTGAGCAGGGAGTCTTTTCCGGAATGGACTGGAAAGAACTCATTGCCGATTTTCAGCATGAACCCACGGTGGAGAAAGCCGCCGGACTGGATGCGCAGGGTTTCCTGGCCGCTCCGGGTGAAGATGAAGCCGCTTTTGCCGCTCGTCTGAAAACCGAGGCTCTCAAAATCAGCCGTTTCAGGGAACAGCTTCAGCGGGAGAAAGTACTGGAGCCGTATGAGGGGCTGGTCGTGGATTCCCATTCGGAAATCCCGCCGGAAATTCTGGACGAGGCGGCGGAAACTACCCGGCAGGCTTACGGATTCGAGATCCGCTGGGTCCCGGGCTTCTTTCCGGTCAAGGGTCTCGGCCTCCTTTGGGGCGGCTGTTCGATCGGTTCCTGGGAGGATGTTCCCGCATTGTTCATCATCCGCCGCAGTTTCGAAAAGAAAAAACGTTTTTTCATCTATTCCCGCGAGGAACTGACCTCGCATGAACTGTGTCACGCCGCCCGTTCGCCGCTCGAGGATATGGAATACGAAGAACATTTCGCGTATGCCATCTCGCACAGTGCATTGCGGCGTTACAGCGGGAACTGTTTCAAATCGGAAAAAGACGCGCTCTTTTTCCTGCTGCCGGTGTTTCTGCTGCTGGCGGTCCAGATCCTGCGGACCTTCTACCGTCCGGACATTCCGGCGCTGCCGTTCTGGATCCTGGTGTTCGTGTGGCCGGTCTGGCTGCTGATCGCCAATGCGAAAGCACGCAAACGGTATTTCCGGGCGGAAAATGCGCTCGAACCCTATACCGACCGGCCGCAGGCGGTGCTGTTCCGGTGCGTCGCGGCGGAAATCAACGCCTTCGCCGACGCCGCGGACGATCCCGAGGCGGTCCGGAAAATCCTCGATGAGAAAAAACACAGCGATCTGCGCTGGAAAATCATTTATCACCGTTTCATGAACAAGGAGAACACAGAAAATGGCTGAACTCAAAGAACTGACCGCTTACCTCGATGATCTGCTCAAAATAAAAGAATTCCCGCACGACGCCTCCAACAACGGACTGCAGTTCGAAGGGGGACGCACCGTGAACAAGGCCGTGTTCGGCGTGGACGGCTCCAATGCGCTCTTCAGCATCGCCGCCGACCTCGATGCGGATTTCGTGTTCGTGCATCACGGCATCAGCTGGGGTTCCTCGCTCAAACGGATCGTCTCGCTGGATGCCCGCCGGATCGCCATGCTCGCGGCCAATTCGATTTCGCTCTATGCGGCGCATCTGCCGCTGGACGCACAGCCGAAAATCGGCCACAATGCACTGCTGGCGGACATGCTGAAACTGAAAGCTGTCCGGCCGTTCGGCGAATACTGCGGCAAGTCCATCGGTTTCAGCGGCACGCTCCCGCGCGAAACCACGCTCGAAAAAATTTATGAAACGCTGGACAAAAAGCTGGCGTCCGAAGGTGATTTCTTCTGTTTCGGCGAGCTGGAATCGAAAGTTTCCAAAGTCGGCATCATTTCCGGCGGCGGCGCGTTCCCGGAAGCCTTCAGCGAAGCGTTCGAACAGGGCATCGACTGTCTGATCACCGGCGAAATGGGCCACAGCGCCTGTCATTACGCCCGCGAAGCCGGAGTCTCCGTGCTGGCGATGGGCCATTACCGCACCGAAACGCCCGGCGTGCTGGCAGTCATGGAATGCGTCAGAAAACAGTTCGGGATCGAAGTCGAATTCATCGATCTGCCCACCGGCATGTAAAACCCACCTCATCCCGTTGAAAAAGATCAGCGGGACTCGTTCGAAAGCAAATCCCCCATGCATTGGCTGGAAACCGGTCTGATCGGAATCGCCCTTTCGATGGATGCGCTGGCCGTATCCATCGTGCTCGGCGCCGCCGAACCCGGACGCATGACCTGGAAACGCATCCTCATCATTGCGCTCTTTTTCGGCGTTTTTCAGGCGGTCATGCCGCTGATCGGCTGGTATGGCTGCAGTCTGACCGGACTGATCCGGGAAACCGGCCATTATTTTGCCGCCGGACTGCTCGGCGTCATCGGCGGCAAGATGATCTACGACCGGAAAGAGGAACATACGGCGGTCTTCACCCTGCCGCGGCTCTTTCTGCTGGCGCTGGCCACCAGCATCGATGCGTTTCTGGTCGGGGTCGGCTTTGCCTGTCTCCAGCGGCCGTCCATCCTCGATGATGTTCTGCTGATCGGGCTGATCACCTTCCTGATCTCCGCAGCGGGCTGTCTGGCGGGACGTCATTCGGGAAAACTGCTGAAAACCGAACACTGCATGCTGATCGGCGGACTGGTGCTGATCGGCATCGGCGTCAAAACCGCGCTGTTCGGCTGAATAAATTCAGCTCTCCGCACTTGAAAAAAGGCGGTTTCGGCTGTAAGGTATCGCATGGAATGAAACGGATCTGCGGAAAGGCTGCATATTATGGTTAAAGAAGTTGTTTCGGATATATTCACCGGAAAGGAAATCCGGCAATCCTGTTCGTGGCAATGGCTGCGCACGGATTTTGCGGACGACTTTCATCAATTGACCGCCGCCGGGGCGGACCGCGAGGATTCCGGCAATGAGATCATCTGGAACACCCGGCACAAATACACGCTCAAGATCCAGACGCCGTCCGGCCGGGTGATCGCGTTCAAGCGCTACCGGACCCTGCGTCTGTTTCCGTATCTGTATCACACCACTCCGACCGCCCGCGAGGCGCTGAATTACCAGAAACTGCAGCTGATCGGTCTGCCGATGGCAAACCTGCTGGCAGTCGGCGATACGCGGCATTGTTTCCGTCCCGAAAGCAGTTTCATCGTGACGGAATTTGCGGTAAACTGTCAGGACGGCCGCGCGTTCTATCCTGGCGGAAAACTCGAAAAGGAAACGGGCTGGCGCGACGAATTCTGCCGCCGCAATTTCGAACTGATCGCGAAACTGCACGATGCGGGGATCTATCACCGCGGGTTCACGCCCGCCAACGAATTGTGGCGAACCCGCCCTGCCCCCGATGAACAGGGCAATCAGCTGGACATCATCTGGATCGACGTCTCGTCCTGCCGCAGATTCCCCGCAACAATCCTGCGGAAGAAGATCCCCGATGATTTTGTCAATTTCCTCCGGTTTTTCCAATTTCCGGAAGAGACCTGGCGCGGTTTTCTGCAGGCCTATTGCCGGGCGGTCAAAGTCAAACGTTTCGAGCCGGACGAACTTTTCGCGGAAGTCCGGAAAAGGCTGGCGGAACTCCAGGCCGATTGATATCAGGCAGACGGATCTCTCCCCTGCCCCGCTGTCGATCCGGAATCCGGATCGATACGCTCTTTCCGGAACCTTCCCGGCGGGAAACCGCAGCGGCTGCGGAAAACCCGGCTGAAATAATATTCATTTTGAAATCCGGTTTTGTCCGCAATGACCTTCAGCGACAGTTCCGGATTCCGAAGCAGATTCAATGCCTGATTGATCCGTTCCTCTGCAACCATGGACTGGAACGGGACGGAAAACAGCCGTTTGACCAGATGACTGGTCCGGGTTTCCGAAAGACACAACTCCGCCGCCAGATCCTTAAGACGGATGGACTCGTGAATGTGATTCGACAAATAATTCCGGATCTTCTGGCGAAGCATGGTATGCCGGTCGTATTCCGGTTCCGCCCGTTTCTCCGAGCTGTATTGGAGCAGTGACAAGCCGAACCCCGTCAAAAGATATGCCAGTTTCTCAAGTTCAGCCTGATCCCGTATCGGCAGAGAGCGGTAAAGACTTTTGACCGATTCGGGTATTGCAGACGGTTTATCCGATTTGAGGCGGAACACTCCCGCATAAAACAGAAATTCCAGAACGCCGTTCTGCTGGATCGGCACGATCAGTTCCCAGCCGCCTTTCCAGCATTGATGCAGAAACGGTAAATTCTGCTTTCTGGCATAGGATTCCGCATGAAACAGACAGTCTTTGATACATGCGGCATTGCAGGCAGAGGATTCTTTCCGCCGATGACGGCAGAACGGATGACGGTGTATCATGTACGGATCAAGCACCTGTTCGCCATCAGGTCCGGTAAGTTTTCCGAAACAGTCATGAATGGTGATGACCACACCGAACCGCTCTTCCAGAAACCGGAGTGTTTCCAACAGCAAAACCGGCTTTTTCTGGGGAATCGAAAGATTTTTAAAATACATAATTCCTCCGAAAAACAGCTTTATTTTATAAATATACAGCAAAAAAATGAATTGTCAAATAAACGATTTCAGTATATATTCGCTCCCAGTCAAAAAAACGGAAAGGAATAATCATGCAGACGATTCATGTGACAAGCGAACGGGACATTCCCGTATTTGCGGAACCGGAAATTCTGGTAGTCGGCGGCGGCGCGGCGGGGATCGCATCGGCCTATTGCGCGGCACGGCGGGGACATCAGGTCCTGCTGGCGGAACGCGCGTATTGCCTCGGCGGGACCGCGACCTCCGGACTGGTAGGTCCCTTCATGACCCGGAGCGACCCGGACGGCAAGCGGCAGATCATCCGCGGCTTTTTCCGCGAACTGGTGGACCGTCTCAAGGCCGCGGGCGGCGCGCTGGAGCCGATGAGTTTGGAAAACTGCGACGCCCACACCTCCTGGCACCTTTACGGTCATCACAATGTG
>JAZUCR010000380.1:0-5825 GCA_045639225.1 Victivallales bacterium | reverse complement strand
TTAACAACACGCAGGACGGGGCAAACATGACCTTGGGGGCGTGTATGAGCTTTGAGACCGAGACAACCGTGGATTCCGTAACGGAAACCTATGGAGATTGCCTTTTGACGATAAATTTCGTTTTGGACGGCAACATCGTGGGAATGATGCAGCAGAGCTACGGGGGAGGCAAGCAAATCCTGATGCTGAATTATCTCGTTCAGAGCCTTGACGCGGGAGACCATACCTTCATCGCGAATTTTGCCACGTCAGGCGGATCGTTAAGCTAGGAGGGAAGAAAAATGCAAGTTTTGAGTGCATATTTGCTGGCGGCTTCGACTGGAGCGGGCCATCAGGGAAACCTTTTGACGCCAAGTCAGCAGAATTTGTCGAACTGGAACATCGTCGGATGGATCGAGAACGAATATCTGGATGAAGTGAACAATCTTGTTTACAACGTGCAGACGGGAGGATTTATCGGGCCTGACGGAGTTGCGTACAAGAGATACGTTCGACTGCTTGGGGCGAATGGCTTCGAGGTGTGGTCAAATTACCGCATGGCGTGTTGGGAAGGAAGCAAGGAATCTCAATTCGGTTACAGAATCTGGCTTTGGTCTGAGCGTTTTTTGGTGAAAGAACAGCTCGCTTCGAGGAGCGGAACGTTCTATCCGATGAGTTACCAGTATGGACTCGACGAACTATATCTGAGAGTGCCGGGGTCAAGCACTCCACCCGCAGGAAACTGGGTTGCGTGGGCGAGTTTGAACGGCGCTGACGGACTGCCTATATTTAGCACGGAGCAGGAAATGATTACTTACTTACAAACGCCTGACAATCCTCAAGCCGACGTATCTTTGACCGTCTCCGTGGTGGAAGGAAGGGCGTACAGGTTCTCGTTCATGGCTTGCTCGCCAACTGGATTCAGCTATTTGGGCGGCGCGACTTATGAGGACGTAACCGTCACTTCCGGCGCGAATAAAATCACGACTCAGCTTGACCATGAAGCATCCGAGACCATGAAGAGCTACGCATTGACCTTCATCGCCGGAGCAGACACGGCAATGATGAGATTTAATTTCCTCGAAATGACCTTGGGAACGGACATCGAGTTCCTAATCACTGACCTTGAGCTTACGGAGGTGTAAAGATGGCAACCTATACCGGAACGGATGAAAGATTGCAATTTTTGTTTAGCAACGTGGGAATTTTTTGCGGATATTCCACGACGGAAAAGGTTGTCGGGTACGGAACCGACGATAAGCCGATCTATCAGCAAACCTTTAATGGGCTGAGCATTTCCGTGGCGGCAACAGGCACGTGGAATCAGAGCGGAATCGTGCTTCAGGACGTAAAAAGCATTATCCGTGGGGAAGTGATTGACGAGGACGGACAATCGTTTCCCGCGGCCTTTGGCGTGGATTCTCAGACAGACGAAATTCTGATTGACCTTGCAACCATCGCCGGAGCAACGAGGGTGATTGAGTACGTCACGATATGGTACAAAAAAACAACCGATTAAGGAGCGGAAAGCGGATGGAACAGCGAAAAAAAGAGCTTTTAGACCTTGTAAGCCAAGACCAGGTCGCGCAAGTGGAACAGCTCGTCGACGAGATCATTTTCATCGAGTCTCAACTCGTCGAAATGAAGAAATTGCCGTTTATTGCCGTCGATCCGCGGAATTCGATGAGGCAAAAAGCTACGCCGGCGGCGAAGCTCTATAAGGAGCTTATGCAGCAATACAACAATTCCCTTCGCCTTTTGCTGAGACTGAGCGGAGACCTTGGCGGAGAGGTTGAACAGGAATCGCCGCTTCGCCAGTGGGTAAAGGCGAGAAAGGAAATGCTTCGCAATGCTGATTAACGAGCGAAAAATTTGGACGCCGGACAACTCGAACTTGCTCAGATACAAAGCTTTGATCGATTCCGGCGAAATTATCGCCGGACAAGAGCTGCGCATGGAGCTGGCAAACCTTACAGATGATCTTTTTCACAACGATGAATATTACTACGATACCACCGCGGCGGATCTCCGGATGGACTTTTGTGCAAACTGTGTGCGCTTGACGAAATCACCATTTTACGGTAAACCGATGTTATTGATGGACTGGCAGAAAGCTTTCATCGAAGTGCTGTATTCTTTCAAGATGGCGAGAGACTGGAAGGACAGGGGAAAGGTCATAGACCGCTTCAAAAAAGCCCTGCTTTTGATCGCTCGAAAGAATACCAAATCGGAGACATGTTCGGCGTTGGGAAACAGCGAATTTATCGTGGGGAATGAAGGTTCAGACCTTGTGTGCAGTTCCAATGATGATGCACAGGCCAGCATTGTGTATGATGCCATCGACACGATGCGACAGCTTTACGACCCTGATGATCTGGACACGAAACGAAATCAGCGGTTTATCCTGAATAAAGGCACGAACACGAAGATTTTCAAACTTTCGGACAGGACCCGAAACAAGGAGGGCCGAAACATTGATTTTGCCATTCTGGATGAAATCCACGAAATGCAGACCAATGTTATTGCAAAAAGCATTGAACAATCCCAATCGCTGAAAGATAACCCGAAATTTATCGAGATAACGACCGAGGGATTCGTGACTGACGGCTATCTCGATGAGGAACTGAAAAAGGCAAGGGCGATCATAAACGGCGAGGATGATTCCATTTCCGCCGCTCGCTTCCTTCCGTGGCTTTACACGCAGGATTCCGAGCAGGAGATTTTCACGAATCCGAAGAGCTGGCAAAAAAGCAATCCAACCGTTGGAATCGTAAAGCCTTGGTCATATCTCGAAGAGCAGATCGACCTTGCGAAGAAGAGAAAGGCAGATCATCTTTGTCCTGAGCAAAGATTTCAACATCAAGCAATCCGGCGTTGAATCGTGGCTGAACGTCGAAGATTATGATTATCCGGCAAAATTCGACCTTGAGGATTTCCGGGGCGCGAAATGCCTTGGCCACGTAGACCTTGCGGAAACGACAGACCTTTGTTGCGCAAAAATACTGATGATGAAACCGGGAGACAAGGTCAAATACGTTCACACCATGTATTTCATACCGCAGTCGAAACTCGATCCTGAGAATGACGACCACGCTGCAGGGGCGAAATACAAGGAATGGGCTCAGGCCGGGTATATTACCGTTTGCGACGGAAACGACATCGATTTAACTGCGGTTGCCGACTGGTTTTTTCGACTGGCGAAAGACCATGGGATCATGCTTTACAAATCCGGTTACGACCAGAAGTTCGCAAAAGACTGGCTTCAGCACATGGATGAGTATGGATGGACGAAACAAGACGAGGACGTGGTCATGATCCTGCAGAACGCCGCGACCCTGAACAATGCCTTGCAGCTCGTAGAGGCTGATCTCAAGGCACGATTGATAAATTATAACGAGAATCCAGTGGACAAGTGGTGCTTCTCGAATAGCTGTCTAAAGGTCAATGACCTTCGACAGGCCTTGTGCGTCAAGACGGACGACAAGAAGAAGATAGACGGATCGGTGACGCTAATATCCTTGTATGAGGTTTTCCGCCGATACCGGGGAGATTTCAAAAAGCTCGTCGGAGGTGAATAAAAATGGGCTGGTTCGACGCTCTTTTCAAAAAGCAACCTAAAGGTTCAAAATTCGCACCAACGCTTGATGGCCTTATGCCTTTATACTCACAGTTTGGCACAAACATTTACGCGTCAGACGTTGTGCAGCAAGCTTTGAAATGCATCGTGGACGAGATGAAAAAACTCAATCCGTGCCACGTACGATACGCGAACAACGATCCCATTCCCGTGAAAGGAAGCACGATTCAGAGCGTTCTAGATAATCCGAACGCGATCATGACAGCGAGCGAATTCGTTGAGAAGGTCACTTGGCTTTTGCTGATGAATTACAACGCTTTTGTGATCCCGACCTATTACACATGGACAGACGAAAAGACCGGGGGAGAAAGACGGTATTACGATGGCCTCTATCCCATCAATCCGACCCAGGTGGACTTCATTGAGGACGCGGCCGGGAGATTGTACGTGCAATTTTGGTTCATGAACGGCGAAAAAACCACGATTGCTTACGATAACGTGATCCACCTGAAATACAACTATTCCGTCAATCAGTACATGGGCGGCAACCTTATGGGACAGCCTGACCATCAGGCATTGCTCGGCACTTTGGAGCTGAACGACCAGTTATTAAAAGGCGTTGCAAAGGCCATGAAAGCCTCATATGCCATAAATGGCGTTGTCAAATACAATACGCTCATGGACGATGGAAAGGTCGAGAAAGCCCTTCAGGAGCTTGAGAGAAAGCTTCGAAACAACGAATCTGGCTTCCTTCCCTTGGACATGAAGCAGGAATTCACCGTATTGCCAAAGACCACAAGCATCGTTGACGAGGCGACGCTGAAATTCATCGATGAGAAAATCCTGAGAAACTTCGGCGTTCCTCTCGCGATCCTGACTGGAGATTACACGAAGGCCCAATACGAGGCGTTCTACCAAAAGACCCTAGAACCTTTGATTGTGTCCTTCTCTCAGGCATTTACGAAAAAGGTTTTTACGAGCAGGGAAAAAGCATTCGGGAACAAAATCGAGTTTTATCCGGAAAAATTGATCTTTATGTCGATAGATCAAAAAATCAAGATGGTCGAGCTTTTGTCACCGACTGGCGGCCTTTTTGAGAACGAGAAAAGAACGATATTCGGCTTGATGCCATTACCGGAGCTTGAAGGCAAGAGAAATATGTCGCTAAACTGGATTGACGCGAACGACGCGAGCCAGTACCAGGTCGGGAAGAACGCAAGCGTCGAGATCGTTGACGAGGAAAAGGAGGACATTTAGAAATGAGCGACAATTACGAAGAGATCAGATACACCGCCCCGCCTCAGAGCCGAAACGAGGCGATCCTTGAGGCGACTTACGAGCAGAAGGAATACACGGACCCGCCACAGAGCCGCATCGAGGACTTACTGCTCAAGGTTAAGGGGACGATCGACGAGGACCATGACGCGATCGAGGAACTTCAGGAAGAAGTGGACGAGATCAAGGAGTACGGCGTTCCCAAGTACGGCGTTTCCGGCATCGGAAATTCTGCCACGACCCTGACCAGGATATATGACGCGATCGGGGCGACCGCACAGGTTGGAACCGACGGCAACAATTCTTCCGTGGTGAATGACTTCGACAGCTTCGAGCCGTGGGCGTGGAAGAAGTGCGTCGGCACTTGGACTTTGGAAGACGGAAAGCCGAAGTTCACCGTGGCAGCCTACAAGGGCGAGGAAGGATACGCGGAGGATGGAACGGCAGGCGACTACGTGGCCGTTGAAATTCCTTTAAGCTATTACTACATGGACTCCGACAAGCTGGTGATCTCGAAGTTCAGGGTGAATGATAAGTACAAAGCTTTCGACGTGTTCTGCGTTAATCACAGCCAGGAGAACCTTCTCGAAAAGATTTACGCTCCGGCGTATGCCTTGGCCAAGAATTCGGACGGCAACGCCGTGTGCCTGCCTGATCTTGACAACTGGCAGGGAGATTGCGCGTCGAACTGGAATGCGGCAAGGACTTACAAGAACAACGCACTCGGCACGTTCGTTTGCATCCGGCCGGCGGCATTTAACTTCTTCCTTTGGGCGATGTACACCGTGGAGTTTGCGACCCTGAACTGTCAGTCAGTCATGCAGGGATGCTCGGCGCTGAGGAGCGACAACGCGGACAAGTGCACGTTCTTCAATAACGACGCCGAGTACGTCCTCCTGAACAACTACAACGCGGCGAGAGTGGTCGGCGAGTACGTCTGCATCTCGACGGCAAGCGGCCATACTGACACAAGATACCAGGCGACGCACAGGAT
>JAZUCR010000379.1:0-3309 GCA_045639225.1 Victivallales bacterium | reverse complement strand
AAAAGCAGAAACTCCGCCCGTGCTGTCCGATCCGGACCTGCACGAAAAAGACCGGTCCCGGCGAAGTCAGCTTGATCAGAATCGCCAGAATAATGAACAGCGGCGCCAGAACGATCAGGGCCGCCAGCGAGAACACGATATCCAGAAAGCGTTTCAGAGCGTAGGAAAACTGCACCGTAAATTTCCAGAAAAAAAGATGCAGACCGGAAAAACGGGAAATCGTTTCGCGTTCGGACATTTCATGGAGCAGCTGGTCGATGTCCTTCGCCAGCTGCTCGCGATCTTCTGTTGGAGTAGACATTGCAGCACCTCACCCGATCGGATCGATCGTTTTGTTCGGCATGATGAAAGCGCAGCCTTTCCGATTGTCATATTCATTCAGCACGTGCATGATCACGTTGGCCAGATATTTTTTCATCAGCAGTTCTTTCTTCAGTCACAGCTTTATTATTTGAAAAGAATAATATAGCACCTTTTTTTATTTTTTCAAGCTCGCTTCGGGAAAAATCCAATCGAAAGAATCGATGATATCAGAGACAGCACCGAAGTCTTGCATTTGGCGGGGATCGAACGACTTGATTCGGGTGACGCTTTACTCCCTGCCTGCTTCAGGGATTCTCCCCCGCCCGGACCGACCGGATACATTTGTGTGATTTTAGACAAAAAAGAACTTCGGGTTCTTGATTTCAAATGAACCCGTGCTATATTGCGTCTCTGCGGACAGATAAAAAGACAGACTGCCTGATGGGTTACGAATTTTGATCAAGGTTTTCGATTGAAAGACATAAGGCGCTGGATAAAACATAACTTTTGGTAAAACAACCGGAGCGGAGTTTACGACAGCATTATGGAATATCATTTCGAAAATATCGGAGACGTTTTGAAAGTCTCTCTTGCGGGTCATTTGGCAGCGGACTGTTCCGAAGAGTTCAAAAATATGATGTTCGAGCGTATGAAAGAGCACAAGCGGATCCTGCTGAATCTGCAGAAAGTGGTAAATGTGGATTCGTCCGGACTCGGCGCACTGGTATCGGTCCAGCAGCACCAGCACAACCAGGCAGGGGCCATCAAGCTGTGCTGTCTTCAGCCCCGTCCGAAAATCATCTTCGATATCACCAGAGTCAGCCGGATTTTCGATATCTTCGATACGGAAACCGCCGCTCTGGAATCCTTCTCCCATATGACCTGAAATGACTGGATGTTTGTTATGTACCGATTGATCAGCATACTGGTCCGTTCCTGCAACGATGAGGCGTTCATCAAAAAAACCCTTCAGGCAATTCTCGAACAGGAATGCACCATTCCATTTGAAATCATCAGCTGCGACGACGCGTCGAAAGATCATACTCCGGACATCATCGCTTCATTTTCCGCCGTCACGAAGCTGCCCCGTCCGGATGGTGAATACCGTCCCGGCCGCCGTCTCAATTACATGATCGCGCACAGCCGCGGCGATCTGATCGTCTTCAACAATGCCGATGCCGTCCCGCTGAACCGTCACTGGCTGCAGGAACTTATTGCTCCGCTGCTGGCGGATACCGCGGATGTCGTTTACGGCAATCAGCTCCCCCGGCCCGACGCCGCTTTTCTGGTCCGGAAAGACAATCTCCGGGCATTCGGCGACGGACGGGAAGCCGCCACCTGGCGTTTCTTCTTTTCTCTTGCCACTTCCGCCGCCCGCCGGCAGGATCTGATCGAACATCCCTTCGATGAAAACATCCGCTATTCCGAAGATGTGGAATGGGCGCACCGGCGGCCGATCCGGATCGTCTACGCTCCCGAAGCCAAAGTGGAACATTCCCACAATTATACCATTCCGGAACTGAAACGGCGTTTTTACGGTGAAGGCCGCGCAGATGCCGAAATATTCGGAGACCGGCCGAATCTGCCGCGGGAAATGATCTCCGCCGTGCTGGAAACCCTGCGGGATGGACGGTTCCTGCTGGCTCATCCTGCCGGACTGGGCGAACTGCCCGGAGCGCCGGTCCGCCGGTTCATTCAACGCTTCTATCACTGGAAAGGAGTCCGCGATTATGTCCGCAGCTCCACTTAAGATCGCCCATGTGGTGCGCCGCTTCGTATTCGAAGAATGGGGCGGCACCGAAACCGTGGTCTGGAACACGGTGCTCAATCAGCGTGCACTCGGCGTGACCCCGGAAATCTTTGCCACCGGTGCACTCTCGCAGAACGGCGAGGAGATCCGCAATGAGATCCGGATCCGCCGCTTCCCCTACTGGTATCCGTATTTCCCGATGCCGGAAAAAACGGCGAAACTGCTGGATAAAAAAGGCGGCAATCCGTTCGCACCGCGGCTTTTTCAGGCGATCCGGCAGGGACATTTCGATCTGATCCATATCCATTGCGGCGGACGGATGGCGGTCATGAGCGCACTGCTGGCACATAAATTGAATATTCCCTGCGTGATCAGTCTGCACGGCGGACATGCCGCGGTGCCGCCGGAAGAACTCCGGCAGATGATGGCGCCGACCCGGCATAAATTCCATTACGGCGGCATCATCGACCGTCTCGCCCGGCTCCGGCGCGATCCCGTGTCCGAAGCCGACGGGGTGATCTGCATCAGCCGCGCGGAAGGACAGCTGCTTTCCGAACCTTATCCCGGCCGCCGGGTCGTATATCTTCCCAACGGGGTGAACTGTGAAGATTTTCAGCAGAAGCCGGAATGTTCGCCCCGCCGGGAATGGAACATTCCGCCGGAACGCCGGCTGGTCCTGTGCATTTCGCGGATCGATTATCAGAAAAACCAGCTCCAGCTGCTGGAACTGCTGCGTCATGATCCGAAATCTCACGTGCTTCTGATCGGTCCGGTCACCGCACCGTGGTATCAGGAAAAGATCCTGGCCCGGGCGGAGGAGCTCAAGGTCGCCGACCGGCTGACTGTGATTCCCGGTCTTGCTCCCTCGGATCCGAAGCTGAAAGCCATTCTGCATGAGGCGGACTGCTTTGTCCTGCCGTCCATTCATGAACCGTTCGGGATCGTGGCGCTGGAAGCCTGGTCGGCGGGGATCCCCCTGCTCGCCGCCCGCACGGGCGGTCTGAAAGATTTTGTAGTTGACGGCCGCAACGGCCTCCTGTTCGATCCGGAGTCGCCGGAAACCCTGATCGCCGCGTATGACCGGCTGTTCAGCGAAAAAGGATTGCCGGAACGGCTGACTGCGCAGGCTCGCGAAGATGTCCGTGCCTACAGTTGGAAAAATCTGACGGAACGTCTGCTGAAACTTTACCGGGAGCTGATCGATGACCGCACGTAAGATTCTTTTTCTGGGATATTACACCGGCTTTGCCGGCGGG
>JAZUCR010000378.1:0-7757 GCA_045639225.1 Victivallales bacterium | reverse complement strand
CTCGCTTTGGAGGGAATCTTTGTGTGTCTGCAAATCCTTAGCCGTTTTCTCCAAGTCCGGGCTTCCCGGCTTCTTTTGATCCAGTAACTTGGAAAATTCGGAATTTTTCTTTTCGGCTTGACTGATGATCTTTGCCAGATTTTCCTTCGCTTGGTTGTATTTTTCTATCTCGGGATCGGGTCGTTTCAATATTAACAATATGACTGCTCCGGCAATACCAACGGCCAGAACCAGTGCCGCAATCAAACCAAACAGCAAAAGCGTCTTCTTCGGTTTCTCAACCGGCGAAGACGAAACATTGTACATCGGATCGATATGATGGTTATTCTGATAATTGCTCTGTCCGGCAGGATTCCCGTAATAAGGCTGATTCGGCATGCCGGCAGTCTGTCTGTTATTGCCCTTCGGAATGGCAATCCGGGGTGCAGTCGAAAAACGTGACGAGGGCGTCGGAGCTCCTGCGGGGATCGATTCGTAATCGGTATTGTCAGACTCCTCCGGCATTGAATCCGGAACGGGTGGTGGAGGCGGCACGGGCGGAGCCGGCGGCATCGTATTGCTGAAGATTTGCGGGGCATTGCCGGTTCTGGCTGCTTCCACCAGAGCACTGCCGGAAGCTTCGGACATCGGCTTGGTCAAATCGATGATCAGGGTTCCCGGAGTCCTGCGTGCTTCTTTGAGCGGGTCCGAATTCGGCACACAACAGCGCCAACTGCATTGAAGTCCTGCAGGCATCATGGTGAAATAGGTATTGAAAGTCACTTTCCAGCGGATTTCCGCCGGTAAAAGCATTAAAGCTTCCCGGATCAGCGTCAGCATATCGGTATGTCTGAGCGGATCGAAAATAATGAAAACCGGCTTGGCTGGATTTTTCAAAAAGGAATCGGCCAGAACCCCGGCCCAACCGGCATCGCCGCAATATTCCTGCCAGTGTCGGGCGGGTTGAAGCGGCTGTTCGGATACCTGGATTTGAAGTTGTTTCTGAAACAGTTCCGGCTCGCCCCGCCATTCGGTACGAACCAGACCGTCCGTGAAAAAGACATCGGCCGGACCGCCGGGAACAGCGGAAATTTCCGCACTGTCCATTACGATGTGGGAGGCGAGTTTATTCGACCGCCGGGTATAATCCTGTCCGTAGAAACAGACCCTGCTGAGGATGTGATGTTCTCGGCCGGAATGCGGATAAATGAAATGGGAAAATGCCACCGGATTCAGCGCGGCATTGGCACCATAGTGAGGGAAGTAGACTTTGTATGCACTCATACTTTCCAGCTGAACGATCAGATTGGCTGCCAGTGCGTTGGTGTAGGCGACGGTACAAAAACCGGAACTGCCGGGACGGATGCCGCGGGGGACTGATGTGTATACCAGTTCAAATGCCATTTGTCAACTCCTTATTATTGATAATTATTTCCAGAAATCATCGTCGGCGGAAGATTGTTTTTGAGCGGACTCCGAACCGGTCTCCTGCTGGGAAAGATCGGGGAAATGGATATCCTGCTTCAGCAAACTGCAGTAAACGGTTCTTCCCAGATAGTTCGACGGGACTGAGAAACGTCCACGCTGTCCCGGCAGAGAGTAAATCAGTGAATCATCGGTATACTTGTAATTCTCGATCGGGATGCTGTTTTGGGAATATTCCGGAACCACTGCTTCGATCAGACCGGAGAACCAGAACTGAAGCAGCATGGGAACTTCCGCCCAGATCGGTTTGACCTGTTTGGGTCGAATACCGATGGAATCGGTCTTTGCATCATATTCCGGAATTGTTCCCAGTGCACTGGCCGGAAGGAAATATACCGTGGAGAAAAATGACTCGCTCGTTGCCACGACTTCCGGCAGCACCTTGAGAAGCATTTCCCGTAAAATGAAAGATACATTGGTCACAACCGTCATATTCAGGTAATATTTCATCTCTTTTTCATGGTAATAAACAAAATCCATGTCCTCCAGATTAATCGGAAATGCGGCTCGCCAGGCGTCATATTTCGGCAGAACCATGATCAGCATTTTTTTGTATTTTTCACGGCTGGTCAACCCTGAATATCTCCGGATCCTGGAAATCATTTCATTCAGCAGCACCAGCTGATTTCCTTTATATTGTGTCTGATTGACCTGCGGATCGTCCGGATTACACATCTCCATCAGACGGATATCTTTCATCGGATCATACAAAAAGACGATACTGTCGGAATAGGTCAGGTGATAGGTCGATGGGTTGTTCACATTGTCGCGTCCCGGTTCAAAATGCTCGCCGCCATTGTCATACAGCACGATATTGCGCATCAGTTCATCACTCTTCTCATAGTTGGGATGCGCCGGAGTCGGGTTCAAGGTGAAAATAAACGGTTTCGGCAAATCCATTACAATCCCGTTCAAAGTGATCTGATTGGTATAATCGGCTCCCGCCACTTCGGTTTTCGGCAGCGATACCAGTTCTGACTGCTGATGGTTTAAAAAAAGGAGCGATTCGTAGTTGTTCAGGACGGCATTGAATGTTTCATCGGTGTCGCTCAGCGACAAATCGAACTTTTCCGCCAGCGTTTTGCGCAGCTCCCAGATCGCTGAGGTCAGATAATACGATTTTCCGCTGGCCGGAGCACCCACGATCGAAAACATGCTGGACGGCAATTCCGTGGTCGAGACCGGCAGCGGCAGATGGCAGTTCGGACAGGCCATATCTGTGCATACCATCCCCTTCGCATCAATAGCATAACCCTGTGAATTGAAGCGGGTCGGCAGAAAGCGGCGCTGTTCGCCCGCTCCCACGATCGGATCGCCCAGCAGATCCGGATGCTTGGATATGTAGTTTACTGTCGACATGTCGAATTTATGCCAGCAATGAGGACAAGTCGCCATTTTCCCGCTCAGCGTGACTTGCTGCAGCAAGTCCTGATCGGCTTCCGATATTTCCGGATCCGAATGCTCTGGGTCCTCTTCCTGCGATTCATCCAGCAGTTCCGGCTCGGGTATCGGTTCCGGGACCGGTACCGGCTCCGGCTCGGGTTCGACTACCGGTTCCGGTACTGGTACCGGTATCGGTTTGAGCGCAGGATTTTTCCATAAAATATCGGAAACCAAAACCCACGCACCGTCAATGGCCACATACCCCTGTTCCGGCAGCGATCCGTTCTCATGCATGGCAATCAGGGTTTTTTTCGGAAATGGTCCCGATTGCTCGTTATTGCAGTATATGTAATATCCCGCAGGATTTTCGGTAAGATTTTTCTTTTCGTTGCTCATTTCTGAACAGTCCTTTCTGTAGTAACCTTTATATCTAAACAAAAACTAATATTCTTCTTACTGTCTTTTAATATCGTTGACATGAATAAATATTTCCCGAGTTTCGAAAAAAAATAAAAAAAATTTTTTTGACGGTTGAAAAAAAGCAGTGCATGATTATATTGACAGAATACAAAATGTTCCAGAAAAGGGAAAATATGAGCTCCGTTACACGAACTTCCATATTTCGGAAACACGGCTGGACGACCGATTCCAAATTGCTCAACCGTCTGGCTGCCGAAGACGAACAGGCGTGGACCGAATTCGATGCGAAATACCGCCGGATGATTTACGGCATCGGTCAGAAACGCGGGATCGCGCCCGATGACTGCGACGACCTGATGCAGGAAGTGATGCTGGTCTGCTGTCAGCACATCGGCAGTTTTTTCTACGACCGGAACAAGGGGCATTTCCGTTCGTGGCTGTTTTCGATCACCCGGAACGCGGCCTGGCGGATGCTCCGTAGAAAACAGTCTCCCGATCCGGATCTTTTACCGGAATACGACGACGGGATAGACCGGGAATTCATGGTCCAGTATGAACATTTTCTGGCGGATTCAGTGATGAAGCTGCTGAAAGAACGGGTCAGCATTCAGACCTATGCGGCCTTCGAAATGATGTGCATCCAGCAGCTGCCGGTCGAAGAGGTGAGCCGGATCACCCGGAAAAGTCCGGCGGTGCTGTATCTGATCCGTCACCGGTGTCTCCGCATTCTGCGGCAATGTATCCAGGAAATCCCGGAAGCGGCCGACCGGATTCATTCCAAGGGGAGTTCGACCAGCAAAGCCTGACCGGTCTGCAGTGCACAGAATTGACCGTCGAGCAGTCCGGGCGCAGCGCAATTCAGGCTGTTCAGCAGGACCGGGCCGCGCAATTCCAGATTCAAATCGGCAGCCGACCCGTCAAGGTAAACCCATTGGCCGTATTTCCGGATCCCGCCCAGCAGGACCGGGATTGTTTTCCAGCGGGCAAGCTCCTTTTGAATGCGTTCTTTCAAAGCAGCAGTCCGCGGTTCGGCCAGCCGTCCGCCAAGCAGCTGCGCGATCCGTCTGGCGGTATGGATATGGGACGGATAATCCACCAGGAGATAGAGATGTTTTCCCTGGCGGAAGGAATGCAGCACGGCAGGCTCGTTCCGGAACTCGCGCCGTTGATTCCGGTTCCGGTATTCCGTTTCACTCCACTGACAGATCAATCCCGTGCTGCAGTTCGAGTTGAAAAGTCTGATTTTCCCGTTGTGAAAGGTCAGGACCCAGCGTTTATGAACCGGCTTGTCGGGCAGCGGAATTCCCGTATAAGGCTTGCCGTCCGGGCGAAGCCATTGCCCGCCTTTCCAACTGCCGTCAATGCAGACCGGAAAGCTCCGGGTTTCGAAGAACGCCCGGTCCAGTGACTTCAGCAGTTCTTTGGAATCGGGCGTCAGCAGATGTCCTCCGAGCAGACAGCAGAGGTTCCGGGCCTTGCCGGTTTCGACCAACGCCTGATTGGTGGTCAGCAGTTCGTAATACTGTCCTTGAAAGACGGTATGACGCGGTTCGGAAACCCAGAATTCACGCTCGAAGAAATCCAAATCGCCGGGAACGATCGCAATCCGGGAACCGATGAACGGCGGCAGAAACTGGTATTTGAGATAAGAAGTGGATTTTTCCGGATCGGCGGATTTGCTGCTGTAATACGCCCCGCAGTATTCGATGCATTGCGGCTGTCTGTCTTCCGGTTCGGGGATGGTGATTTCCGCAACGTTGCCCAGCATATCGTAAATGCCGAGCGGATTGGGGTCCCCGGACCGGACCGGGTGGGCTTTCCCGCCGGAATTGTGTTTCAGAAACACCGAGGCTTTGCCGGGACCCGACCAGGCGCCGCGGCAGGCCCATTGCCATTCTTTTGTGGACAGAGGACGGAAGATAAAGCCTGGCGGAATCTTTCCGCTGGTTTGTGAGTAGACGGTCATGATCCGACAATATTCCAGCAGATCGTTCCAGAGCAGACGGACCATCGGCATCCCCGCGATCATGCCGGTCTCGTTCCAATGCATGGCTCGCATGAACCGGTCGGCACGGAGTTCGACATTACAGCACCAGAAGGCATGGAAAACCCGGATGAGTCGGCCATTCTTATTCCGGAAGACTCCGGCCGGAACGTAGATGAATTGATCGAGGAAACTGCTGTCGATCAGAAAAACTTTGCCAGGTTTCAGGCTGATACCAGCGTGAAACACTTGTTTTTCCCGGTCCTGGATTTTGGCGAGGAGGAGGTTTTTCTCCTTTGGTTCGAGCCAGTCCGCCAGCGGGGAGGCCGACAGTCCCCGGACCTGATCGGAGAGACGGAAAATTTCCGTCCGGGTCGCTTTGGCCGGAATGGCGGGGAGCTGCTGCCGGGCGAGTTCTCTGAGCCGGGAATCCAGCCGTTGGTAACAGGACAGTCTCGCTTGCGGGGCGGACGGCGGATTTTTCAACTCGGCGAGAATGCTCCTGGCCGTTTTTTCGTCCAATTCCGCATAAAGCTGGTCGGAAAGCTGAGGCAACCGGCTGTGAAACCGTTTTTCCGCCTGTTCGCATTGCTGCAGACATTGACGCAGCTGTTCCGCACGGTGCTGACGAATCCGGAAATAACAGCTGCCCGCGATCAGGGCTCCGAGGACGATCAGGATCAGCGCCGCAGAAACGGCCGGCATGAAAAACGGATGCGCCAGGATCCATTGCCGTCCGTTTTCCAGAAACTGTTCCAGTCTGCCGGTTTTCGGCAGTTCCGGCGGCAGCGCCTGGCAGAACTCCCGCACCGAGGAAAAACGGTGTTTCGGATTGGTGTCGCATACCCGGGTCAGCACCGGCCAGAATTTCCGCCGGACGGAAAGCGGCAGGTCGAGGGGCAGGGCAGGGAAGCGCGCCGGTGATTCGCCGCTCACGGCAATGTAAAACACTTTGCCCAGCGCATAGACATCGCGTCCCGGATCGTTCAGATTTTCTCCGTCGAAACATTCCGGCGGCAGAAAACCCAGCGTGCCTGCGAATGTATTCGTGGCGTCGGTGCAGCAGACCAGTCCCGGATCGCAGAGCTTCGGTATGCCTCCGACGAATATGATGTTTTCCGGCTTGATATCCCGGTGGATCAGTCCCGCGTCATGCAGAATTTCCAGACCCTGCGCCAGATTGCGGATCAGTTCCAGCGCCGGACGAGGCGCCAGTTTGCCATCCCGTTTCAACACTGAGGAAAGCGTTTTCGGTATATAGGTATTACCCGTGTTTTCCAGCGGATCGGCCGCTTCCATCAGATAAAACAGGCAATCCTGCTCGATCCCGGCATGATGGACCTGAAGCAGACCCGGTTTTCCCGCCGCGGCCTGAATGTATTGCCGGATCCCGTTCAATTCCCGTTCTGCGGCTGCTGTATTGACGATTTTCAGGGCGATCCGCCGGTCCGTCGCATCTTCGGCCAGATAGACCGAACCCATGCCGCCCGACCCGCAGAAAGAGAGGATCCGGCATCCCGCAAATACATCGCCCGGCTGAAGTATGCGCATAATGAAACCGCTCCTTGTTTTACTGCCGGCTTCCGTCGGGATTTGAGGCAAAGGAAGCGCGGAGAACTCAGGCTTCCATCAGTTCCTTGACATTCTTGATAGCGCGCGTGCAGGCGAATTTGCACTCTTCGCGGCCTTCGTATTCGATCGAAAGGAAACCGTCGTAACCGGAATTTTTGATGATTTTGCAGATCGCCGGCAGATCGACGTCGCCGTCGCCGGTGACCGCACCGCGGAGATAACGGCCGTGCAGGGTTTTGAGGAATCCCGCCGGATCGGTGACCTGGCGCCGGAGATGGAAATCCTTGAAATGGATCATGGATGCGAACCCGATATTGTTGAGAACGGCGCATTCGGGATCTTCATCGACGCAGAGGAAGTTGCCGACGTCCAGGGTGGTGCGGAAGTTGTCGCGGTTGACCGCCAGGATCACGCGCTGGACCCGTTCGCTGCCCTGGACGTAGAATCCGTGGTTTTCGATACTGGTGACGATGCCGTAGGTTTTGGCTTTGTCGGCGATCTGTCCGCAGGCATCGGCGAAGACCTCGATATCGCGGTTGAAATTTTCGTAGGAGCATTCTTCCGGGGGCCGCCAGCCGCAGTCGTGCCGCATGCGGGTGACGCCGAGCGCGGCGGCAATCTCGACTTCCTTCTTGACGCGTTCGATCTCGGCTTTGACCGCGGCGGCGTCTTTCTGGACGAAATTGGCGCCGATGGTGTAGCTGGAAAGGGGCATCTGGACCGATTTGGCCGTTTCAACGATCTTTGCAATGGTTTCGGGGTTCATTTCGAACATGCTGCCTGGCGAGAGTTCCATGTGCCGGGCGCCGAGTTCGGCGGCGAAACGGATGACTTCGCAGATGTCCATCTGCCCCGCTCTGAGCGCCTGCGCGAAACTGTAGCAGGTGAAGCCGATTTTGACCATGATGCTGAATCTCCTTTTTAATATATATGG
>JAZUCR010000377.1:0-5628 GCA_045639225.1 Victivallales bacterium | reverse complement strand
GTTCGATCGCCGCCTCGAAGGACGGCAGCGTATTCTGCGGATATTTTTCGAAAAATCCGCGGTGTCCGCAAACCTTGATCTGTTTCATGATTTCCCTTTCAGTTTGGATGTTTGACGGTTACCATACAGCACCGGATCGTGAAAAACAATCATTTTTTCTGCAATACGATCATTTTTTTAAGATAAAATCGGTTTTTATGACTGTTTTTCGGAATACCGGTCATTGATTTTGATTGTTTTTGATGTTATAGTGATATGGAGAAAAAGGAGAAAACCGCCATGAAACGAGACCGGCTGCAGCAGATGGTGATCGATCTGCAGAATCTGCGCGAGATCACGACCCCGGATGCCTGTGCGCGCTATCATGCCAGCGAAGCCACGATCCGGCGGAGTTTCAACGAGCTGGCCCGGTCCGGGCTGGCGGTCCGCACGCACGGCGGGATCCGGATTCTGGAAAAACAGCAGATGCCGTCCGTGCCCTATGCCCTGCGCGAGACCTGGAATGCGGATGAGAAAAAACAAATTGCCGAGGAAGCGGTGAAGCTGATCCGGCCCGATCACACGGTGATGCTGTATGGCGGTTCGACTACGGAACAGCTGGGATATTTCCTGAAAGACGGCCGGATCATCACCAATTTTCCGGAATTGTGCCGGATCCTGCGGCTGCGTTTTCCCACGGGGGAGGGGCCGCAGGTGATCCTGACCGGCGGACAGCTCAATTACCGGACCGGACTGCTGGAAGGTTCCGCTCTGCGCCGCTCGCTGGAAAACTATCAGGCTGATATCGGTTTCTCCTCCGCTTTCGGCATGGATGAGACCGGTCTGCTGGATATCAGCGATGAATGTTCCGAACAGATCGCGCTGATGCTGGAAAAATCCGCAGTCAAGGTGGTCCTGGCCGACCATACCAAATTCGGCAGGAAGAGTTTCTGCCGCTGTCTGCCGTGGGAGAAGATCGATATCCTGATCACGGATTTTAATTCGGAAAAACACGAATATTACCAGGCGGTCCGGAAACACGGCGTCCGGATCGTTTTTGTCAATGCCGCCGGCCGTGACGGCAAGGAGAAAAAAAGATGAACGAGAAAGAATGTGAACCCTGGATCGATGCGCCGGATAAACTGCTGGTCCTGCTGGCCGGTCAATCCAATATGGCCGGACGGGGCTATGCCGGTCCGGACGATCTGACCGTGATCCCGAATCTGCTGATGATCCGTCCCGACGGCAAATGGCAGGCCGCCATCGAACCGATCACGAAAGACCGGAAATTCATCGGGACTTTTCATGCTTCCGGCGAGAAGATCGTCAGTGACGATCCTTTCGAGACCGTGCTGCCGCAGGGCGACCAGAAAGTCTGCGGCGTCGGTCCCGGCCGCACGTTCGGCCGTCTGCTGGCCGAAGCCCATCCTGATCGTGCGGTCGGTCTGATCCCCTGTGCCATCGGCGGCACTTCCGTTTCGGCCTGGCTGCCCGGCGGTTCCGATGACTGGGATCCGGATAATTTCCCGTATGATCAGGCGATCGAAAAAGCGCATGAAGCGCAGAAAAGCGGCAAAATCGTTGCCATTCTGTGGCATCAGGGGGAAAACGATGCCTCAAGACAGACCGGCAATTATCTGGAAAAAATCCGGGCCGTGGTCCATAATTTCCGGCGCGACTTGCAGCTCGGCGAAGACGTGCCCTTCATTGCCGGCGATCTGGCGTCGTTTTATGAAGAGAAAATCGCGGCCCATGTCGGCATCGTGGATGATGCGCTGGCGGCGCTGGCGGCGGCAGATCCGTCCTTCCTGACCGTGACGACCAAAGACCTGACCCATCGGGGCGACCGGCTGCATTTCGATACGCCGGCCCAGCATGAGCTCGGGAAACGCTATTTCGCCGCCTATCAGGATTTTCAGCAAAAACGCATGAGATCCGTGTGACCGCCGGTGGGGCTGTCCCGGCAGTTTCGGCTGGCAGCGATACTCCAAACCGCGGAAAAAACGGCATTTTTTTGTGATTCAGGGTTGACAATTTTAAAAAAACGTTTATACTATGCCATGTAGAACGTTCTACATAGTCTTGGACAGGAGCGGGAAATGGCGGTTACAGTGAGAGATGTGGCGGCGGAAGCGGGCGTATCGTTCCAGCTGGTTGCGGCAGTGCTCGGCGGCAAGAAATATGCGCATGCCTCGGAAGCCACGGGGAAGAAGATCCGGGAAGCGGCCCGGAAACTCGGATATATCCCGAATGCCAGTGCCCGTATTCTCCGCGGCAATGCCAGCAAGATCATCGGCATCCTGATCGATTCCCGCGCGCCCGAAGCCATGTATGACATCCTGGCCGAAATCGAACAGCTGGCCGACCGGCATGGTTACCGCATCCTTTCCGCCCAGGCCCACGACCGGCCGGAAAAACTGTTCAATTCGTATTACTCGCTGAAACAGAACGGCGTTGACGGCATCATTTCCTTTTCGCATGACTATTCCCAGTTCGGCTGTCATCTGGATCAGCGTCTCCGGGATGATCCCCGGACTGTTTTTGTGCTCAATATCAATGATCAGACCACGTCCGCCGTGGATGTCGATATCAAAGGCGGCATCGTTGCCGCAGCCGAACATCTCCGCGGTCAGGGATACCGCCGGACCGCGCTGCTGCTTTCCGGCAGTCCGTCTCCGGACAGTCTTCCGCAAAGCTGCCGGAAACGTCTGGAAGGTTTCCGCCTTGGCTGTCCGGATGGGGAAGTTTTCTTTTTCCATTCGAACCGCGGGGAAATCCCCCGGATGGAAACCGAATTCGACCAGCTGATCCGTGAAAAGCTTATCACCGGCCGGTTCGATTCCGTGATTGCCTTGAACGATCTCTGTGCGGTCGTTCTGATGAACCGGCTGACTGCGGCGGGGATCCGGATTCCGCAGGATTTCGGCGTCGTCGGATGCGATGATCTGCCGATCGGCATGTGCTATCCGGTGAAACTGACCACGCTCCGGTATGACCGGAAGAAACTTGCTCAAACCGTTTTGGACATTCTGCTGGACAAAATCGCCGGCAATACCGCTCCGGTCCGGGTGGATCTTCCCATGGAACTGATCATCCGGGAGAGTTCGAACAAACAACCGAAAGGAAGAAGCAGAAAATGAAAAACATTCCCTTTCTTGCCTACCGCTCGTTCATAACCCCGTTGAATTCCATTGCGCGGTTTGCCCGTGCCGATTACGATACCTTATGCGTCTTTCCTGCGCATACGGTGAATTCCCGCGGTACGCCGTACAGTGCCTATCCGCCGGTCTGGAAATGGTTCGACCGGCTTGATTTCACGCCGTTCGACCAGATGATCTATGACAGTTCCAAAGCGATGCCGGACGCCGGTCTGCTCTGCATGATCGACCTCAATTCCCCGGCCTGGCTGGAACATTACATGGCATTCGAATGCTGCGATTCCTTCAACAATCTGGGCAAAGCGGTCCACAATCCTTTCTGGCGCAAGGCGGTCGAAGACTATCTGCAGAAGTTCCTCCGTTATGCCGATCAGCAGTACGGCGACCGGATCCGGGCTTATATCCTGGCCTGCGGCGCCACCGATGAATGGTATGATTATTCGCTGGGAACCGAAGATCAGCACCGTCGGACCGCCTGGCAGGAATGGTGCAGAAAAAAACATCTGCCGGATCCGGTCGATGTCCCGCCGATCTCGATCCGCGACCATATCTCCCACGAAAATTTCCTGCGCGACCCGAAGACCGACCGCATGGCCGTGAACTATTGGAAATTCTGCAATGAATCCATTGCGGATACGATCCTGCATCTGGCTTCTGTGACCCGGAAGATCATCCGCGGCCGGGCGCAGATCGGTTGTTTTTACGGTTATATCCTTGAAAAAGCCGGCAGCAATCTGGTGTCCTGCGGACATCTGGATTACGAACGGGTGCTGGATTCCCCGGACATCGATTTCCTGATTTCGCCGGGCACCTATTCGGTCGCCCGGAAAATCGGCGGCGGCTCCGGCTTCCTTATTCCGCACGGCACGGCTGCCGTCCGCGGCAAACGTCTGCTCCATGAATGCGATCAGCGGACTCACACCTACAATGCGTTTCTGACCCCGGATATCACGCTCAAGGTCAATACCGCCTGGCCGGATGAAGCATCCACGGTGGCCGGACTCAAGCGCGAAGCCTCTCTAGGGCTCATCAACCGCACCCATCTCTGGTGGTTCGACATGTGGGATGATTTCTATCAGGGCGAAGCGGTCATGAACACGCTCCGCCGGATTCGCCATATCTGGACCGATTACGCCGGTTCTCCCGTGAAAGATGTCTGCCAGGTTGCGATGATCGTCGATCCCGACAGCACCTATTACCTGAATCAGGATCATCCGGATGTCCCCCGGATCAACCAGGGCACCCGGAACCAGCTGAACCTGATCGGGGCTCCGTTCGAAGTCTATTCTTTCAACGATATCCCGAAAATCAAAAATTTCGGACAATACCGCTTCGTCGTTTTCACCTCGCTTTTCCACCTCACTCCGGAAAAGAAAAAGATTCTGAAGCAGCAGGTGCTGAAAGACGGCAGGACCGTTCTCTGGCTGGGACCGGCGGGCGTCATCGACAATGAAAAATACGATCCGGACAACATCCGGAAACTGACCGGGATCGCTCCGGATGCCGCCGATTTGACCATCCGCAAACAGAAGAACTGGCAGTCCGTCCTGTGCCGGGATTACGGAAAGATCACCCCGGCGATCCTGAAGCAGCTGGCCGGAGCGGCCGGAGTCCATCTTTATACCGCGCAGGAATGGCCGGTTTATGCGGAAGGTTCCCTGCTGGCGGTCCATTCCGGTTCCGGCGGTCTGGAAACGATCAGTCTGCCCGGGATGCGGTCGGGAACGATCACGGAACTTTTCACCGGACAGCAGTTCCGGGTCGAAAACGGGAAATTCCAATATCCCTTCCGGCAGCCGGATACCGCGCTGTTCGATCTGGCTTCTAAACCGAAAAACCGTAAGGCGGCAGATCGAAACGAAAGGAAGGTGAAACCGTTCCTGTCGAAAACCTGGAGTTTCAAGCCCGGTTTCCGTCCGGAAGATTTGACGCGGGTCCCGTCGAAATGCACAAAATTCACGCTGGATGAAAGCCATGGCATCGACCTGGATTCCGTGGCCGGGGAAAAAGGACACTCCGGCGACGAATGCATGGTCTTCAATGAATTCGAACTGGAGAAAACGGCGGAGCTGGGATTCGGCGCGGCCGCCGACTGGTGGATGGAGGTCTGGCTGAACGGCAAAAAGATTTTTTCGACCTTGCCCGGCGGAAATGTCCATTGGCCATTTTCCGCAGATGATCACACCTTTGCCGGTCAAGGCAGAAAAGGCACCAACACGCTCGCCGTGCGGGTGAGGAGAGGAGACCTCAGCTGGGCGTTTTTTATGAAAGAGTCGCTTCCGAAATAAACGATCATGCAATATTCAACCGAAATAAAAAAAGGAAAGGAAACAATCATGAGTGAAAACATGAAGATCCACAACTCCGGGAAACGGAGCCGGGCGGCGGCCGCAAGGCCGGGAATCCCCGAAACTATTTACACTGATCGAGCTCCTGGTGGTGATCGCGATCATTGCGATCCTGGCGGGGATGCTGCTGCCGGCGCTGAACA
>JAZUCR010000376.1:0-3515 GCA_045639225.1 Victivallales bacterium | reverse complement strand
CGCTTTTGCCGGGCTTGCCGGGCTTGTCCAGTCCGGCAACGAGGTCGTCCACATACGGGATGAAATCCTCGCCGGTGGAAACGATGATCATCTGGCGGTTCGCCTGCGGGTAATGGACCCGTTCCACGTTGGAACTGGCGCTGTACCGTTTGACGGCCGCCTCGACAAAAGGACGGACATCGGTCGCCTTCAGATGTTTGAGTTCATAGACTTTGCTGACGATCCGGACCTGATCATCGTCCTGAAGCAGACGGATGGTCCTGATATCTTTTTCCTGCGGCGGAGCCCCGTAGAGGAGACCCGTTCCCGCGATTCCCGCCGCCAGTGCAAGGGCGGTTATGATTTTCTTTTCTTTCATGTTTGTTTTTCCTGTTGATGATGTTGTTTGATGTGGCGTTGGTAAAAGTCCGTCAGGTCATTTCATGGTCCGCATGTGGCAACATCGCATTCGGAACGTCCGCAATGCCGTGATCAGGCCGGAACGGCTGCCCGGTGAAGTGGTTTCTTTCATTGTTCCGTTGCCCTCCTTTTCTCCTCTTGTTTTTTAACACTACTATTATAGTAGTGTATTGTTGCGATAAAAAACAGAACGGTGTTCTGCTGACATTAGGCTAATATACACCCGATGGAGACTCTTGTCAAACAAAAATACGACAAAATAAGTAGATTATTTTGAGATTTTTCGCCGCCACCCGACATGGGGGTAAAAAAACTCCCGGGAGGACGGATATCCGCTGCCGGGAGAAAGGACGGAGCGCCCCGCCGGGCACTCGTTTTTTACACCAGTTTCAGCAGGGCTTCCCTGCCGTTCATTTCCATAGTAACACCGCGCGGGGCGGCAGCGGGGGAGAATCACTTAACCCTGGCTGCCAGCATTTCCTCAAAATTCTTCACGCCGGATACGATGACTGCCGCATCGCCGACTTTTTCCGCAGTCGCGAGCGAGAAATATCCGCATCCGAGGAACCCGTGCTGCGCCTTGATAAGCAGGATCGACGTGTTCGCCGTAGGGATGGCATACCCTTCCAAAATGTTTCCTTCCAAATTGATCTCTTGCATGTTTTCGTCCTTGATCGTTTGTTCTTTTTCGGGCCATGGCGGCCAGACAAAAGAATCTATTACTTCATATTCAACTGTTTTTCCGCAGCATCGGCCGCAGCCGCCGCAGCAGGATGTTTTCCCGGATCCGGTCATATCCGTTTGTCCCAGTTCTTGAAGACGACCTCCTGATGATTGGCGCGGATCACCCGGTAGATTTCGGCGGGATCGCGGGAATCGTTGAGCGTGAACTGCGCCACGTCGCGGTCCGCCAGAACGGCGTAGCCGCCGGGCGTCACCCTCGAACCCGCGCTCATGTTGTCGGCGGCGCTCTGCACGATCCTGTCCCGGAACGCGGGAGACTCCCGCGTGGAGACCGTCATGCCGGATTCGGGAAAGACGATTCGAAACGCGAGCATCATCTGTTCGAGGTCGGTTTCGTCCACCGGATGTTCCGGGGTGAAACCGCCGCTCACGGGCGTGATGCGCGGGAACGCGAACTGGATCTTGCTCTCGTAACACTCCTTCATGAGATAGAACGCATGGGCTCCCAGACTTGCCGCCTCGGTCCGCCACGGGGCCAGCCCCAGCAGAAACGCGATCCCGAGCGTGCGGAAGCCTGCTTTTCCCGCGCGGAGCTGCGTCCAGACGCGGAAATCGTAAACGCTCTTGGGTCCCGCCGGATGCAGGTACTTGTAAAGTTCCTGATCGTAGGTCTCCTGAAAACAGATGAGGCTTTCGAATCCCGCCTCGAACAGTTTGCGGTAGCCTTCCTCCTGCTGGGGCGCGACTTCCAGCGACAGGCAGGAGAACTGATTTTTCAGCCGCCGCCCGACTTCGCAGAGGAAATCCACCGTCATGTGTTTCGGGTCCTCGCCCGCCACGATCAAGAGAGAGTCGATGCCGTGTTTGCGGATCGCAGCGCATTCCAGGTCGATCTCCTCCAGCGTGAGAATCTTCCGTTCCGCGTGGTGATGGATGTTGAAATCACAGTAGCGGCAGGAGTTGACGCAGGTATTGGAGATGTAGAGCGGGGCGAAGATCGAAACGGTCTTGCCGTAATAACGCCGCCGGGCCTTCGTCGCGGTCTCGCGCAAAGCGGCGCGGTATTCCTCCTTTGCCGCTTCGGGGGAAAGCAGATTCAGCAAATCGAAGAACGTGCCCCGCGAGGCGGACAAACTGCCTCTTACCATGTCGGGCGTGACGCGGGCGTAATACTCATTGATCTGCTCCGCGGTGAATTTGAGTTTCGGAAACATGATCTTCGCCTCACTTGAAGATGTCGAACGCATTCATCGGGCTGGAGGCGGACGCAGTAGCGCGCGGCGCGGGCGGGCCCGCTTTCAATGCGAGTTCCGCCGACCTCACCGCGAGTTTGAACGCTTCGGCCATGCGGACCGGGTCTTCCGCCGCGGCGACCGCCGTATTAGCCAGCACCGCGTCCGCGCCGAGTTCGATCGCCTCCGCCGCATGGGAGGGCAGACCGATCCCGGCGTCCACGATCACGGGGATATGGCTCTGTTCCACGATGATCTCGATCATATCGCGGGTGCGGATCCCCTTGTTGGAACCGATGGGGGACCCGAGGGGCATCACGGCGGCGGCGCCCGCCTCTTCGAGGTGACGCGCCAGCACCGGGTCGGCGTTGACGTAGGGCAGCACGACGAGGCCGCGCTTGGCGAGCGTCTCCACTGCTTTCAGCGTTTCGATAGGATCGGGCAGCAGATAGCGGGCGTCGGGGTGGATCTCGAGCTTGATCCACTTGAACCCGGCCGCCTCGCCGATGAGCCCGATCTTCACCGCTTCCTCCGCGTTGCGTGCACCGGAAGTGTTGAGCATGACTTCGACCTTATTGCGGTCGATGACTTTCAAAATGTCGTCGTGCTCGGCGTCGTCCTCATGGACGCGGGTCAGCGCCACGGTCACGAGTTCGGTTCCCGAGGCGGCGAGCGCCTGCTGGAAGATTTCCGTCGAAGCGAATTTCCCCGTTCCGAGGAAAAAGCGGTTGGTGAACTTGCGTCCGCCGATGATAAGTTCTTTCATTGTTCAAAAATCCTTATTGGTTTGAGGTAAATCCATTCAAGTCGAGGAGGAATTTCCGGTCCTCCGCCACGGACCGTCCGCGGGTGGTCAGGTAGCCGCCGGTGATGAACGAGTTCATGCCCGCCAGCATCAGCAGACCCTGAAAATCCTTCATGGTCGTCTCGCGTCCCGCGGCGAACTTGATCATTTTCGCCGGATTGACCAGCCGGAAGACTGCAAACGCCTTGGCAACCTCGGCGGGGTGGAGGACGGGCCGGTTTTCCAGCGGGGTGCCCGGGATCGGCAGCAGAACGTTGAGCGGGATGCCGTCCGCGTCGAGCTCGCGGCAGGCGAACGCCATCTTCACCCGGTCCGCCCAGGTCTCGCCCATGCCGAAAATGCCGCCGCAGCAGATCGTGACCTTGTATTTTTGCAGATACCGGATGGTCCGTATC
>JAZUCR010000375.1:0-1745 GCA_045639225.1 Victivallales bacterium | reverse complement strand
AAATGACCGAAAGCGAATGCCGCGCCATTGATTCCGTTGTCATGCTCGGTCCGCCGAACAAAGGGCCGCTTCTGGCGCTGTTCGGCAAACTGGATTTCGTAAGGGAATTCAATGCGTCCCCGGCCGACATGGTCCCCGGATCCGATGCGCTGAGCATTCCGAAACCTCCTTATCTTCCCCCAGTGGGAATTATTGCGGGCATCAGGGATGGAAAAGTTTCTCTCGAAAGCACCGGACTTCCCGGCGGTCTGCCTTTCAAACGGACAACGGTCGACTGCAATCATTCGGAACTCCGCGATCCCGGTCGAACCGGAATACTGATCCAACATTTCTTTCAACATAAAAATTTTCATCTTTGAGGTGTATCATGCCGATCCTTCCGCCTTTTCCGTTCAGAAAAATGAAGAAACCGGTATTTTACCGGATGACTTGTCCGAATTGCGGCTTCGACAAACAGTACGAGCTGATAAAGGACCATACGGTTTACAACAATCCGGACTGCGATCATTCACGCGATCCGGAACTTGTGGCGGAACTGCCGAAGGTCTGTCCGAAATGCGGCGCAAAATTAAAAAAAGAGGAAATCCCGGTCAGGGTCGTTTACTGATCCGGACTTCCATTCCCCACTTCGCCGGTTTGGTTCCCTGTCCGGTCAGACACCAGATCACGGGGTAGTCGGGGGCTTTTTCCGGAGCCTCGCCGAAGCCGTCCGTGAGGTAGATGAATACGGTCGGCGGTTCCGTCAGTTCTTTTTCCACATACTTGAATGGTTCCAGAAAACTCGTTCCCCCGAAGCCCTGAAAGCGCAGTCCTTCTTCCGGCAGAGGATCTTCGTTGGAAAATTCCCTGACGGAATGGATTTTGATATCGCACTGAATGATGGTGAGTTTGTATTCTCCGAACGCATTCGCCATGCCCCGCAGTTCCGCCAGAAAATCCGGCAGATCCTCCGTCGTGCTTCCGCTGGTGTCGACGGCAAGCACGATCTCGATGGTCTTTTTCCGGGCGCGGCTGGGCAGATAGAGTTTTTTCCAGACATACCGCCGCGCCGGAGGCAGCCACTGACGCTCTCCCCCGAAGATCTGCGTCACGTAATCCAACAGGACGCGTTTCCAGTCCACGGTCGCAGTCCGGTCTTCTTCTTTGATCAGGTCCTCAATATTGCCCGGCATATTGCCAATGCCCTTGCTTCCGCGTTTCATTTCCTGCTGAACGGCATTTTTCAAGTTGTCTTTCCAGTCGTCGGCCAGATCGGGTGAAAACTCCGGCTGGAAGTCTGGGTCGATCACGCCGTCATGGGCGACTCGCGGCAACTGAGTGAGAGAACCCGTTCCAGTCCCCGGTAACGCGACGCCCGCGCCGTTTCCCCGACCGTTTCCTTTGCCGCTCCCCTGATCGTTTCCCTGTGCATTTTCTTCATCGCCATGCTCGGCATCATCGGATTCACCTTCGTCCTTTTCGCCACCTTCGTTTCCGTCCTGCCAGCCCGTCTTGTTGCCTTCCTGTTTATTCCCTGCCGTCTTTTCTTTCGGCAGGTCTTCCGGGTAGATGTGGGTATCGTCCTTCTGGAATCGTTCCATGCCGGGATACATCAGGTCGTAGATCTGTTCCGCGGATTTCCCGATCCAGCTCTGGTCGTATGGCAGGATCACGACCTTGAACCCCGCCTGATGGAGCAGAAGATCGACCTCGACATCGCTGGCAAAGTTGAATTTCTGCCGGTCGCGTTCCCCCTTGCGCTGGAA
>JAZUCR010000374.1:0-2131 GCA_045639225.1 Victivallales bacterium | reverse complement strand
GAATTTCCTGCCGCCCGCGGCACGGAAATACCAGGTTTATCCCACCACGAAAGCATACGCCCGGCAGAATTTCGCCTGGATCGGCAGCCGCTGTCTGGACGATGCTTCCATCGAAGGCAATATGGACCTGATCCGCACCGCCGATTACGTCAATATCTTCGAACATATCCCATGCAGCAATCTGACCTGGGGAACCAGTTATAAAGGCAAGCGGCTGGAATTCCTGATCGAATTTCTGAGCACGGTCAAGGACCCGGAATTCGATTTGCGCGCCATGCGCAAAATTCTTAAGGCCGGCGAGATCCTGCCTGTGGAAATCACCCGGAAAGTTTTCGAAAAATACTGGGAGGAATGGCAGGATTTTGCCAATCAAGCAGTCGGCAAAATGGCCCGGGAGATTCTGACGAAACTCCGCAAAGACAATCCCGAACTGAAAATCGGCCAATACGGCCCGTTCCATATTTACGCCGGTCATCTCAAGGGACCGGAAGGGGTCCGTATGCTCTGCAACACTGAGATCAACTCCGACCTGACCGCCTTCTGGCAGTTCGAGGATTATCCCATCTCGTGCAGCTACCTTTTCGAACGCGGCCTTTACATGCTGACTTCCTGTCTGATGATGCTGCCCGGCAGCCGGATCTATCCGGAGATCTACACCGGCGGCCGCCTCAAACAAGGCTGTCCGGACGGCGCTGTGTTCTATGCGCATCCGCCTTTCGGGATCAGCTGGAAGGCACGCTCGGAAAAGTCGCTCACCCGCCAGATTGCCAATTTCGTTTTTGCCTCGGGCCATCTGATGGCGGACGGTTTCCATTTCTGGGATCAGCGCGGCTTCCAGGCCTGCCGGTTCACCCGCCGCTGGTTCGAAGCAATCCTGAAGATCTGGCCATACGTGCTGGAACATCCCGCCGTCCGCCCCGTGCGCTGCGCCGCCTATGTCACCAGCGATGCCTCCCGCCGCGCCGTAAAAAACGTCATGATCGAAACCATTTACAACTGGTTCCTCGATGCCCGCAAAACCGCCTCGGAAGATGTCCCGTATATCTACGAATGCGCGGCCAAGGCGGGCGTCTGCGCCGGCTTCCAGCTGTTCGACGACCATCTGAACAAGCTGACTCCGGACCAGGTCGACACGCTCGTCCTTCCCCCGCTCCGCGGCATGTCCAAAAAGACGCTCAAACAGATCCGTTCACTCCATGAAGCCGGGGTCAATCTGGTCGGCAATGAGAACGTGGACGGTCTCGAAGACCTCTTCGGGGTCAAGGATACTCATAAGATGAAGAACATCACCAGAGTCACCGCGACCGGCGATTTCTGCGCCGGAATGAGCGATTACTGCGACGACCCGCGCTGCCGGGGCAGTTACATTGCTGATGGCGCGGAGGTCCTGCTGGATGCCGAGATCCCCGTACTGACGCTCAAGCGCAACGCCAAAGCCTCGGCCGCCTTCTTCAACGTGCCGCCGCATCTGGTCAGGGAAGAACGGCTCAGACAGAAGGTCGGTTACGGCCGCACCGGCATCAGTACGCTGATGGAAACCGCAGTGGGACAGCTGATGAAAGAGCTGTCGCAAACCGGGATCAGCATTTCCGCCGGACGCCTGATCGCCTGCCATACCCGGGACGGCCAGGTGCTGGTGATCGTGGAAAATCCGGATGACGAACAGGAACTGGCGGTCCGGATCACTATCGATAAACGCGCGGGAGTGACCGGCGATCCAAAAGTCAATCGCGAGATCGTCCTGCTGGAAGAAAACCGCACCGAAAGGATCTACCGGGTCCTGCTTCCGAAAGGCGAACTGCTGATGATGCTGTTCCAGACTGAATAATCGGCAAGAAAGACTCTCAGTTCACGGAAGGTTTGGAAACAGGTTTCAGCCTTCCGGGAACGGCCTTGTGAAAGAGCCGGAAATCATTCATTGACGAAGGGAAAAAACAGGATTGAAAAAACCAACTCCATGACTCCGGTAATTGGCCTCGAATTACCGGAGTCATGGTAAGTATGCGCGGCATGCTCATTGACTAGTCGATGAAAATTCGATACAGGCTTGTCAGTAGGAACTGTGAGCGAAAGACAAGGGTGTCCACCGCGAGGTGGAATCTGAAAGAAGTCCGTAGCGAAATCCCGGTCT
>JAZUCR010000373.1:0-1707 GCA_045639225.1 Victivallales bacterium | reverse complement strand
GAAAACCGTTTGTCCTGCTGAAGATGGCGCAGACTCTCGACGGCAAAATTGCGACCGCGGACGGTATTTCCCAATGGATCACCGGCGGAATCGCCAGACAGCGGGTCCAGAAGCTCCGGATGCGCGCCGATGCCGTGATGGCCGGGGCCGAAACCTTCCGGCTCGATCATCCCCGTTTCACTGTCCGCGACCGGGATGAAAACGTTTTGAAAACGCCCCGCCGGATCATTGTGACCGGCCGGCCCGATGCTTTTTCCGCGCAGGGTTTCGAATTCGTTTCCCTGCCGGACGCGGCGGCCTGGGATGCTTATCTGAAAAAACTCGGGTCCGAGAATATTACCGCTCTGCTGATCGAAGGCGGCGGTAACCTGGCGGCATCCGCACTCGCGGCGCACGCTGTGGACCGGATCGAATTTCATATCGCTCCGAAGATCCTCGGCGGTGCGCACAGCCGCAGCAGTGTGGCAGGGCCCGATCCTGTCTCGCTGGATGCCGCTTATCGTTTGAAAAATGTCGAACTCCATAAACTCGGTCCGGATTACGCTTACAGCGCCGCTGTCGAATATCCGGATGCCGCGGAGGTCTGAATATGTTTACGGGTCTGATCGAAACCACCGGAACGTTCCTCGGTGCCGCCATGTCCGGCAAAGCCGGAAAACTGCGGATCGAATCCAGAAAGATCTTGAGCGATCCCGTTCCCGGCGAAAGCATCGCCGTCAACGGCGCCTGTCTCACGCTGGAAAAAGCAACCGGCGCGATCCTCGAATTTCATGTGCTGGAAGAGACCTTCCGCAAGACCAATCTCGGTTCTTTGCAGCGCGGCGCGCAGGTCAATCTCGAACGTGCGATGGCACTCGGCGACCGTTTCGGCGGACATATCGTCAGCGGTCATGTGGACGGCACGGGCAAGATCCTCTCTCTCGGCCGCAGCGGCGATGATATCGTGCTGACCGTTTCCTGTTCCCCCGAATTGCGTCAGTATATGGTGACCAAAGGCAGCATCGCGGTCAACGGTATTTCTCTGACTATTGCCGATCTCCGTGAGGACCGTTTTTCCATTCACATCATTCCGACCACTTGGAATGAGACCAATCTGTCGGATTGTCCGGTCGGATCGCAGGTCAATCTCGAATGCGACATGCTCGGCAAATACGTTCTGGCCATGCTGCAGCGGCTGGAACTGCCCGATCATAAAATCAATATGGAGACTTTGAAGAATGCTGGCTTTGGACTCCATTAAAAACATTCCGTCGCTGAACGAATATTACCGGAAACTGCGGTTCGGTTTTGCCGCCGGACGGGTGAATCTGCCGGTCGCGCTCGTCGAGGAATGCACCGATCTGCGCAATTTTACCGCGGCCGAATTGTCTTATGAATTTTGCGCTGCACTGTCCCGCACTGCGGTAACGAAATTGAAGAAGCGGTTCCCGGAGATCCATTGCGGCAACTTTTTCACGCCGGAACAGACCGCATTGATCCTGAACGCGGGCAGGAATATCCGCAATGATTTTATCCGGACCTGCAAAACAATGTTCCGTGAACTGGCCGACCGCGGGATCCGCTGCGGATCGCTGGATTTTTCACTGGTCAATATCCTGAAGGATGAAAATCAGCAGGCGATCGTTTCGGAGATCCTGCGGAAACTTCATCCGGTCCTGCTGGAGACCGGTGAGACCCTGCTGCTGCCGGTGCGTCTGCCGCTGGCGG
>JAZUCR010000372.1:0-10790 GCA_045639225.1 Victivallales bacterium | reverse complement strand
ATTTCAATATCCGCTACTGGGAGATCTGGAACGAGCCGGATACGACCAGCATGTGGACCGGCACGGAAGAACAGTTTTTCGACCTGTACATCACGGCGTCGAAATATCTGAAACGCCGTTTCCCGGATATCAGGATCGGCGGTCCCGGCCATATCGGCAAGCGGCCCGAGCCCATGCAGCGTTTCCTGCAGGCGTGCCGTGAGGCCGATGCCCCGCTCGATTTCTATTCCTGGCACTGCTATTCCTGCAACATCGAATATTTCCGCGATCAGGTGCAGCAGGTCCGCGAGACCGTCGACAGCTTCGGCTACACCAAAACGGAACTGCATCTGAACGAATGGCATTATGCGCCGTGTTCATGGTCGAAACCCGCTCCCTCGCTGAAGCCGATGGTATATGACCATTTCATGAAATATCTGGATGCCGCGGCTTTCACTTCCGCCGTGCTCACCGTCTGGCAGGATACCCCGCTGGATATGGGCTGTTTTTATACCGGATTGTCCCGCGGTTTCGGCATTTTCACGCTTTACGGCGAGATCACCAAAGTTTATTGCGCGCTGAAGGCTTTCGGGATCATGACCCGTCATCCGCACCGGCTCGCGATCGATCAGGATCCCGATGTCTACGCTTTGGCCGGCGAGGACGACGACGGCGAGATCGCCGTGCTGCTGAGCGTCTTCCGGATCATGGGCGGAACCGTGACGCTCCATCTGGATTTCGAACCCGCCGCTGTGGAGTTGTTCAGTGTGGATATCGCCAGCAATCTGGACCGGGTCGATTTGCCCGAAGAGGCGGTCGCAGGAACAGCGGTCACGGTTCCGATCGCCACGAAACCGTCCGTTCATCTTTTGAAATTACGCAGAAATAAGAAATAAAAACAGAAATTGAAACAGAAAAAAGGAGGAAACAAGGAATGAACAACTCATCACAGACACGCAGACCGGCAGATGGCAGGGAAATTCTCATGCAGGGCTCCCATGGGCGCAAAACGGCCAGTTTTACCCTGATAGAGCTCCTCGTAGTCGTGGCGATCATCGCGATTCTGGCGGGGATGCTGCTTCCTGCCTTGAACAAAGCAAAGAAACAAGCCTATAACACGCAATGTGTGAGCAATCTCAAACAGATCGGCCGGGCGATGATCACTTATTCGGCCGATCACAAAGAGTGGTATCCGCAGATCTACTATTTCGGCAAGCTGCGTCCCAATTCGGACAATGACGGCGTCTGCTGGGATGGACAGATCGGTCAATATGTCGGCTATATTTTCAAAGGAAGCAGCAAAAAGAAATATTTCAAATCCTCCCAGCTGGTCTTCCGCTGTCCGGACAGCGGAGATCCCGCTCCGTCCAACGACATGATGTCCCGCGGATATGCGATGAACCGTTATGTGGCGGGATATCAGTATGAATCGGTGAGCGATAAACTGCACTATCCGGCTTCCTTCAACGGCAAAGTGAATTCAGCTTATCGCGTCGGCGAACAGATGCTCGCGCTGGACCACGGTTCGGACACTACTTTCAACAATATGCAGTACGGCCGTTCCTTCCATTCCAGCCAGTATCCTCCGGAATCCACGATCTGCAAGGTGGAGAAATTAAGCAAACGGCATAACGGCACGCTCAATTTCGTCCGCAAGGACGGTGCCGTGAAAAATACCAGACAACGCCGGATCGGCGTATTCGAAGCGGATTTTCTGTTCTACTATTACCGGAAAAACGGCGTAGTCAAAGCGGTCATCGGAACTTCGGCGGTGCAGTTATGAAGAAATCTCTGGCCGGTCTGCTGCTTTTTCCGGTGCTGGTGCTTTCCGCAGCGGAATATTTCTGTTCCCCGTCGGGCAATGACGCCGCTGCCGGAACCCGTAACGAACCCTGGAAAACCCCTGCGGCTGCGGTCGCCAAAGTCAAATCCGGCGATGTGATTACGCTGCTGCCCGGCATCTACCCCGGCGATATCGTCATGAAGACCGACGGCGTGACGCTCCGCGGGACCCGCGGCAAAGACGGCGAATATCTTTCCCTGATCGATTCCGGGAAGGAACTCAAAAACTGGCAGCCCGAACCGGAGATCGGCGAGGAGATCTGGAGCGTTCCGCTGAGAAAGGAACCGGGCTGCGTGACCGTGAACGGCCGCCAGATCATTCTGCTGGGCAAACGGCTGATGAGTCTGAAGCCGCAGAAGATGCGGCCTGAAAAAGTCCTCGGCAAACATTATTCTTTCGGTTCCGGCGGGAAGAAGCAGCGGACGAAAAACATGCTCCCCGGACTCGATCTGATGGCGTTGCCGAAGGGGACTCACATCGTCAGCGGACAGTTCGGCTCGGTCGGTTCTCTCGATCTGTGGACGATTTCCGGCGGCATGATGTCCGGCTGGCGGGAGGGCAAGCTCTATCTGCGTCTGCTCGACGGCAGAAAGCCTTCCGAATTCACTTTCCGCGCCGGCAGCGGCCGGGGCATTGTGATCAAAGACCTCTCCGGGACCTGCATCGAAGACCTGAAGATCAATACGGTGAAGATCGGGATCGAAATTTCCGGCAAAAAAGCGAAAAACAACACCGTCCGCCGCTGCCGGATCGAACACGGGATCAAGCGGATCGCTGTGACCGACGGCGCTTCGGACAATAAGATCCTCGACAACATCCTGTCGCTCGGATTCGTTTGCCCGAACTATTTCAGTTCCGTGAACTGGAAATACAACCGGCTGGTCTATATCACTTTCAAATACCTGATCAGTAACCGGCAGGTGTCCGAGGATCATTCGCTGGTCTTTGATTACTCCGGACCCGGGAATCTGGTCGAAGGCAACCTGGTTTATCAGGGATTGTGCGGGACCGAAGCGAATTTCTCCCAGGGCGTGACGGTCCGGAACAACGTGTTCAGAGAGCTCTCCAGCGTCGGGATTGTCTGCTGCAAAGGCTCGAAAATGGAGATCGCAGGCAATGTGATGATCAACAACGGCATCAATCTGCGGCTGCATTCCTTCCGCTGGGTTCCGCAGGGCCGCACCGCTTATATCCATGACAACATCCTTTATTACACGGAAGGCTGGGGCATGCAGCTCTTCACTCTGTGCACGACCGCTCATCCGAAAGCGCCGGAGGATGTCTGGTTCTATCACAACACGCTGATCAACAGCAACTATTTCATGAATGCCAGTTCCTTCCTCCGGAATTACAAAGGCGTTCCCCAGCCGATCAGTATCGTAAACAATCTGCTGTTACTGGATCCGAAATGGAAATTCACGGCCCCTGCGCTCCGGCTGGTTGCCGGCAACGCTTCGTCCGGCGAATGCCTGGCTCCGGATAAATGGGGAAAAAGCAATGCGTTCAAGGTCCCGGTCGAGGGTGAAAAGCCGTTCGTGAAAGCGAAAGACATTCCGGAAATCCGGGAAAAAGCCGTTCCGCTGCAGAACCCATCCGAAGTTCAGGGAGTTGCGGTTCCGGCTCTGCCCGGCATGAAAGACCATTCGCCCCTGCCGGGCGCGCAATGGGATCCCAAAATGATCGAGATGGTGCGGCGCAGCGATGAGCTGTCGGTCCAGGCCATTAATGCAATGAAAACCAAATAAATCAAGAAAGTTAGCAAGGGGCAAGCAAGTTATGACCTGGTATGATTGGCTGATCATCGTAATTCCGGTTCTATTCGTTTTTTATATGGGGATCTATACGCGGCGGTATCTGCGCGATGTGACGGCATTCCTTTCCGCCGGACGTGTCTGCGGCCGGTACGTGATCTCCGTCGGCAATATCGCCAGCGCACTGTCCATCATCGGACTGCTGGCGTATGTGGAGATTCACTACAAGACCGGGTTCGCCCTGTCGTTCTGGCAATCGGTCACCATGCCGATCAGCGTCCTGCTGAGCTTGTACGGTTATTGCACCTACCGGTTCCGGGAGACCAAGGCACAGAGCATCGGACAGTTTTTCGAGATGCGCTACAGCCGGAAATTCCGGGTTTTTGCCGCCGGTCTGCGCAGTCTCTCGGAAATGCTGGCGAACATGATCATGCCCGCTCTGGCGGCGCGGTTCTTCATGTATTTCCTGGATCTGCCGAAAAAATTCACGCTCTGCGGAATCGAATTCGGCACTTTCGACACCATCATGGTCGTCGTGCTGATTGCCGCGATCTCGATCATCTGCATGGGCGGTTCGCTCGCGATCATCGTCACCGACACCATCCAGGGGTTCATCTGCTATCCGCTGATGGCGCTGTTCGCCATTTTCATCCTCTGCAAATTTTCCTGGAGCAATGAGATCATGCCGGTGCTGTCCAACCGCGTGGCAGGAGAAAATTTTCTGAATCCCTATGACATCTCGCGCCTGCGGGATTTCAATTACTTCGCCCTGCTGGTGAGCGTGTTCGGCCTGTTCATGCACCGTTCCAGCTGGACCGGTGCCGGCGGACGGTCCAGCGCGGCGAAAACCCCGCATGAACAGAAGATGGCGGCGCTGCTGGGTACCTGGAGAAATGCCATGCACAACGTTTTCTACGTCCTGCTCGCCGTTGCCCTGCTGGCTTTCATGAACCATGCCTCGTTCGCGCCGCAGGCCAGCAAGATCCGGGTGAAACTGACCGAACAGATCGCCAATGACATCGTGCCCGATCCCGCCGTCCGGCAGAAGATCATTTCCGACGTCAGCAGCATGGGGCCGCAGACCTCCGACAAGCCGTTGTCGGAAAAAGTGAATATCGACACGCGGTATCTGAATAAGATCCGCCAGGACCTGTCCGCCGTGAAAAACCGGACCCAGGGCAAGCGCAATTCGCTGTTCCAGCAGTTCCGTACGCTGTATCATCAGCAGATGCTCCCGGTCACCCTGCGGAATATGCTTCCCGCCGGCATGCTGGGTCTGTTCTGCCTGCTGATGATCCTGGCCATGGTTTCCACGGATGACAGCCGGATCTTCAGCGCCACCATCACGCTCAGTCAGGACGTTATACTGCCGTTCATCAAAAAAGATCTGACCCAGCGTCAGCACATGTGGCTCCTGCGCTGCGTCGCGATCGGCATCGGCGTATTCTTCTTTCTCGGGTCCAGTTACATGGCGCAGCTGGATTATATCCAGATGTATATGACGCTGGTCACCTCCATGTGGCTCGGCGGCTGCGGTCCGGTGATCGTCTTCGGCCTTTACAGCCGGTTCGGCACCACCCTCGGCGCCTGGGCCAGCCTCCTCAGCGGCATGTTCATGGCAACCGTCGGCGTGCTGATCCAGCGGAACTGGGCGGATTATGTCTATCCCTGGCTGGCCGTCAATGATTGGGTTGACAGCGTCGGGGCTTTCCTCGAGACGGTTTCCAGACCGTTCAATCCCATCGTGGTCTGGAAAATGGATGCCGTCAAATGTCCGATCAACAGTTATGAATGGTATTTCATCACCATGATCGTGTCGCTGATCCTCTATATCGGCTTGTCCCGTCTGTCCATGAAGGAGCCGTTCAACCTGGAACGGATGCTCCACCGCGGGAAATATGCGCTCGACGGCGAACGGCAGATCACCAGCCGCTGGACCTGGCGGAATCTCTACAATAAACTGATCGGGATTACGCCCGAATACAGTTTCTGGGACAAGGTGATCGCCTGGAGCTATTTCGGCTACAGCATGGTCTACCGTTTCTTCGGTGCTTTCGTCGTGGTGCTGATCTGGAATCTGTTCGATCCCTGGCCGCTCGAATGGTGGGGATATTACTTCCTCGTCGTGTTCCTGATCGTTCCCGGCATCATGGCGGCGTTCACCGGCGTCTGGTTCGGTATTTGCGGCACGCTGGATCTGTGTTCCATGTTCCGGGCTCTCGAAACCCGGATCACCAACCCGCTGGACAACGGACGGGTCGAAGGCAACATGTCGCTCGCCGACAAGGCCCAGCTCGAGGCCGTCGACCGGAACAGCGGCAAGGACCAGTCTGCCAAATAAGTATTGTCTCCTGCTGAAAAAGAGAGGACTGTTTTATGCTGAAACATTATTTGTCCGGTCTGTTTCTGGTTCCGGTCCTGCTTTCCGGAACGGAGTATTTCTGTTCGCCGTCCGGCAATGATACCGCCGCCGGCACCCGGAATGCACCTTGGAAAACCGTCTCCGCCGCAGTCAATAAAGCCAGCAGCGGCGATGTCGTGATTCTGCTCCCCGGTGAATATCAGGAAACGATCGAAATGAAATCGGGCGGGGTCACTTTGCGCGGCTCCCGCGGGGAAAATGGTGAATACCTTTCCCTCATCGCTCCCGCCGAAACCCTGACCGGCTGGGTCGCCGAACCATCGCTTGCCGACGGCATGTGGAGCGTTCCGCTCAAGGCCGCGCCCGGCTGTGTGACCGTGAACGGGCGGCAGATCATCCTGATCGGACAGCGGATGATGAAACTCGCTCCGAAACAGATGCGGGTCGAAAAACTGAGCGGTAAACACTATGCCTACGGCAAAGGCGGCGTCAGGGAACGGACCCGGGAGATGATCCCCGGACTGGACCTGCTCGCTCTGCCGAAGGACGTCCGGATCGTCAGTGACAGTCAGATCGGCAAAGGCGTTGCCCTGGAATTGTGGAGCCTTGCCGGCGGCATGATGGCCGGCTGGCGGAACGGCAGACTCTATCTCCGGATCATCGACGGCCGCAAGCCTGACGGATTCGTCATCCGCGCCGGCGGCAGCAGCGCGATCATGATCCGCGACCAGTCCGATATCATAATCGACGGCCTGAAGATCGGCACCTGCCGCGCCGGGATCGTCATCCGCGGCAAAGCGGCGAAAAACAACACGGTCCGCAACTGCCGGATCGAGCATGGAGTCAACCGCATTACCGTGACTGACGGCGCTTCCGGGACCCGGATACAGGACAATATCCTTTCGCTCGGCTACATCCGCCCCGAACTGTTTTCGTCCACCCTGTGGAAATACAACCGCGCGATGTATCTGATATACAAATATCTGGTCAGCAGCCGCCAGATCTCCGATGACGACGCCCTGTCGTTCTTCCGCGCCGGGGCCGGCAATCTCGCCGAGGGAAACATCATCTTTCAGGGGCTGAACGGCACCGAGACCAGCTACTGCGCCGGCGTGGTCATCCGCAACAATGTGATCCGGGAGATGTCCAGCTGCGGGATCGTGCTCGACAAAGGCTCCAATCAGGAAGTCTGCGGCAATATCCTGATCAACAACGGCATCAATGTGCGGAACCATTCGTTCCACGAGGTCCCGCAGGGCCGGACCTGCTATGTGCATGACAATATCCTGTATTATTCATCCGGCTGGGGCATGCACCTGTTTACTCTGTGCGGGGACCGTCATCCCGAATCGCCCGAAAACGTCTGGTTCTACCACAATACCATCATCGGCAGTTTCTATTTTATGAACGAGCGTGCCTTCGCCCGCACGTATAAGGGCAAACCCCAGCCGATCGGCATCGTGAACAATCTGCTGGTTTTGGATCTGAAAAATCCGGCGAGCAGATTCTCCGTTCCCGAACTCCGGATGGCTGCCGGAAATGCCGATGCCGGAGCCTGTGCCAACCTGAAGAAATGGGGCGAACGCAATTCATTCCATGTCGGGATCGAAGGCCAGCCGCCGTTTCTGAAAGTGAAATCGACTCCCGAACTGCTGGCAAAATCGGTAAATCTGCAAAAGTCCGAAGGGATCGTTCCCGTGCTGCCCGGCATGAAGGACCATTCGCCGCTGCCCGGCGCCCAATGGGATCCGCAAATGGTCGAACTGGTCCGGCTCAGCGACCGTCTCGCCGAACAGGCTGTCAATGCAATGAAATCCAAATAACGAAAGGTGATCTGATATGAATCCGAAAATCGAACGCTGCCGTCAGGCGGCACTGGCGGTCCTGAAACCGACCAAACAGCAGCTGGAACACGGTCTGGAACTGCATCGGAATTCGCTGGTCTGCGAGGCTTACGGCTTCGCCCCCCGCGGTTCGGTACAGCCCGAACATCTGAAAGGCGCTTACGACATCCATTCCTACTCCAATGCGTTCGAACAGCAGCTCAATCTGAATTTCCTGCGCGATCCGGCGCAGCATGACGAATCGCTGGAGGCATGGCAGGCGTCGGGCGTCAACTGCGTATTCCTGAACGCCGGAGTGGAAGGCAACGTTCCCGGCGAACTCATCAAGCGGCTGGCCCGTTACACCATGCTCTGCGACCAGTATCCCGGCACCTATCAGCGGGTGGTCTGGCCGGAACAGATCGAACCTGCCGTCAAGACCGGGAAGATCGCCATCGGGTTCACCACCTGCGGCGTCCCTTATACCCATGAATTCGCCCCGATCGAAGAATCCCTTTACTGCATCACCGTGTTCTTCCAGCTCGGCGTGCGCATGATGCATCTCACTTACAACCGCCGCAATCTGATCGGCGACGGCTGTGCCGAGATCGCCGATGCCGGACTCAGCGGCTTCGGTCGTCAGGTCATCGCCAAGCTGAACGAGGAAGGCATCATCGTCGATGTGGCGCACTGCGGACAGCGTACCGCTTTCGAGGCCGCCGAGGCATCGACGAAACCGGTCATTGCCAGTCATACCGCAGTCGGCAAGCTCACCGATCATTTCCGCGCCAAAAAAGACGAGGTGATCCGTGCGATCGCCAAAACCGGCGGTTATGTCGGGATCTGCGCGCTGCCGCATTTCCTCCACGGCGACGGCACGATCAAAACTTTCCTCGACCATGTCGACTATGTCGCGGAAAACTTCGGTGTGGACCATGTGGCGATCGCCACTGACGACGCCTATTTCTGCGGACCTCCGTTCCGCTGGAATCCCTCGTTCCCGGTCCATGACCGGTTCGAACGCTACTGGCCGCTCCCCAACAGTTTCACGGAAACGCAGGAGATGTGCGACACGCTCGCCTGGACCAACTGGCCGCTGTTCACGGTCGGCCTCGTGCAGCGCGGTTACACCGATGACGAGATCCGCAAGATCCATTTCGGCAATTTCCGCCGCGTGTTCGAAGCCTGCACCGCTCATATCCCGAGAGGCGGCAAATAATGCTTACGATCATCAGAAAATCCGGGGAGCCGTTCTTTGTCTCCATCGTTTCCTGCAATCACCGCACGCCGGAACAGGCCGCGGCGGAGATCGAGGAACAGCACCGGCTGACCGGACTGGAAAATTTTGCCGTTTCCTTTTCGCTCCAGCCGCAGTCGCTGGGCGGCGACCCCCTGAAAAAAGCCGAGTGGTATGGAGAAAAATTCCGTCAGCTGCAGGCCTGCCGGAAAAATCCCGCGCTGCAGGTCGGGATCCTCGTGCAGCAGTCTATGGGGCACGGCGGCCGCTGGAACCCGAATTTCGACCGTTCGCTCGACTGGCAGCGGACTACCCGCAACGGCGTTCCCGGCGTCAAGTTCTGTCCGCTCGATCCCCGGTTCAGAAAATACATCGCCGACGCTCTCCGTCTGGTCATGGCCGGCAAGCCGGATTTCCTGATCCTGGACGACGACACCCGGATGACCCTGCTGCCGGACGACCGCAAAGTGGAGTGTTTCTGTCCGTTTCATACAGACTATTTCAACCGGAAATACGGCACGAATTACTCGCCGGAGGAACTCCGCGATGCGGTAGTCAATGCGCCCGCGCATGATCCTATCCAGCTGAAATTCATGGCCAGCGGCGCCGAGACCATCTCCGGCTACATCCGTCTGCTCCGGGAAACCGCGGACAGCGTTTCCCCCGGCATTCCCATGCTGCTGTGCGGCTGTCATGTGGATGCCGGACGCCATGGCAAATGGGCCGCCGATGCCGCCGCGCCCGGACAGCCTTCGGTCCTGCGTATCGGCAACGGGTCCTACCTCGAACGGTCCGCGCACGACATCATTTTCCGCAATACCGACACCGCTTCGCAGAAACTCTATTCCTCCGAAGCGTCGCTGCTGCTGGATGAGGCGGACACCTGTCCGCATACCCTCTACAGTAAAAACGCCCGGACCATGCATCTGCATCTGGTCTGCGCGCTGCTGAACGGTCTGGACGGCGCCAAGCTCTGGATCGCCGATACCTTCCGGCCCAACCCCGCGGTTACCGCGCCGTATGCGGCGATCCTGAAAGAGAATATGGGGCTCTACCGGGAACTGCACCGCATCGTCGGCTCCTGGTGCCGCGAGGGTGCGGTGAACAATCTGCCCCTGCCGGAAAATTCGCCGTTCCCGGCGTTCACGGAGATGACTCCCTGCGGCCGCTGGGTGGAAGGTTATCTGTCTGTTTACGGCATTCCTTTCCGCTGGGGAAGACCGCAGGAACACGGCGTCCATCTGATTGCCGGCGAGGTCATCGACTGGTTCACCGATGCCGAGATCGAAAAACTGCTGGCGGAGCCCGCGCTGATCGATGCCGATGCGGCAAAACGTCTGGTTGACCGCGGCTTCGGGAAACAGATCGGTCTGGATTCGGTCGGGGATCTGACTCGTGCCACCGAGATGGAAGTGATCGTGGAAACCGGTGAACCGCTGCGGAAATCCCGCGGCAAATACAGCCAGCTGAACCCGCTTCCGGGAACCGAGATCCTGACCATGCTGAAAGCCCGGACCGGCTACTGTGCCGACGGTCTGGAAGACGCCGCGCCCGGTGCGGTGCAGTGCGGGCGGATCATCGTCACCGCCTGGACCGTGCAGCTGAACAACCGGATCGATCTGCATATCGACCGGCGCGGTCTGCTTGCGATGCTGCTGAAACGCATCGGCGGACTGCCCGCCCGCGTGGTCTCCGATGCCGATGCCGGATTCTGGTATGGTTCGCTCGGGAACGGCAAACTGCTGGCGGCGGCGAATCTCGCTTACGATCCCTGGCCCGAATGTGTTTTCGAACT
>JAZUCR010000371.1:0-9391 GCA_045639225.1 Victivallales bacterium | reverse complement strand
TGGAATACCGCACGCCGGGCTGGGCGGCCAGATGCAGGACCACATCGGGCTTCTCTCCCGAAAAAACCTGATGGAGTTTTTCATAGTCGCTGATATCGAGCTCGCTGGAATGATAAGCGGGATTCTGGCGGAGGATCGCCTCGCGGTCGCGTTTCAGCCGGACATCGTAGTAACTGCTGAAATTGTCAATTCCCACAACCTCCCAAGAGTGGTTCAGAAAATGTTGTGCCGCATGGAATCCGATGAATCCAGCTGTTCCGGTGATCAAAATCTTCATGATCTGTCATGCTTTCCTGTTGTTATATTTTTATTTTAAACCTAATTATTTGCGATTTCTGAGGCTGCTCAGGGGGTAATAAAGCATCTGGAAATACAATTTTGCCGGCCAGACCAGCCCTCCGGCAGCCAGCCGGAGCAGCGGCAGAGCCAGCCTTTTCGGACGCGAGGCACGCGCCGCCAGATGCCTGAACTGGTCCAGTCCGGATCCGTCGAACAGAATTTTCAGCGCTTCCCTGCGGTCGGCATTGGTAAATTTCCGCGAGGAAACCGGATGAAACATGAACCAGTAGAAAGTGGAGATCCACTGCTCGCTCCAGATCCGTCTCAGATCTTCCGGGATCTCGGTCCGGGAATCGAAATCCAGCAGGGAACGGACCTGTTTTGCCAGGTCGAACAGCAGACGGGACGATTTTTCGGTCGTAAGCGAATTATCCCGCCGACGGTAAAAATAAAAATTTTCATCGATATAGGCGAAATTTCCGGCATGAAACCAGACGCGCGGCGTCCATTCGAAATCTTCCATCACGCGGCCGTCGGTCTGATAAAAACCGTTTTCCCGCAGATAAGCGGTGCGGTAGGCATTCAGACAGGTATAGCTGCGGAACTGGCCGCCGTGACGTCCCACGCGCCGGAGCGCTTCCACTCCGAAAAAAACGCCTTCGGCATCGGCCGCGCCGAAATTGGTAAGCTGCTGAGCCTGGGACAAATCTGTGACACCGTCTGGCATGGTGAGTGAACCGAAGGCAATGATGTCAAGTTCTCCGCATTCCTGAATTTTCCGATCCAGTTTTTCCAGCAGGTGAACGGAAAGCCAGTCATCGCCGTCCAGAACCACCAGATATTTGCCCGCGGCATGGTCGATGGCGTAATTGCGCGTGGTGGCGACCGCACCGCTCTTCGGCGCGGAAACCACTTTGAACCGGGAATCTTTCCGGGCCTGTTCCTGACAGATTTCCAGCGAACGGTCGGTGGATTCCTCCACATAACAGATGACTTCGAAATCGCGGAAGGTCTGATTGCTGACCGATTCCAGCGCCTGCGGCAGATAGGGTTCGGTCTGATACCCTGCAAGAACAATAGTGAATGCCGGAGATTGATTCATGTTTTTTCAGTCCTTCGAGATTTTCACCGATAACGCATTCCGCCCGACCTCTATTTTACCCGGCCTGACCATCACAGCCGACCCGGGTGCGGAAACTGGATTTTTTCCGTTTCTGCATCTCGCACAGGGTATAGTAGCATCTGAAAAACAGTTCCGACAGCCATCTCAAAGCAGGCCGGCGCACAAAAAGACGGAGAAACCACCCGGAAACCCGTTTGGGGAAATTCGCGTATTTCATAAGCGAATTGAAGTTGTCGAAACCGTCGGAAAACATTTCCTGCAGAGTTTCCACCCGGCGCTCGCGGGAAATCTGATCCATGCTGGACGGATAAAACCACATGGAGACCATCCGCGGGATCCATTGTCGGACCCAGCAGGGAGCGACCCGGGGATCGAAATCCGGTTCGCGGGAAACCTGCGCATAAAAAGCCAGCAGAGACTTGGTGATGATCGCCCAGTCTTTGTGGAAACGGCCGGGATCTTTCGATGCATTGGAGACGGATTTCCCATGGATGCGGTAAAGATAAAAGACTTCGTGCAGCGGCACGACCCGTTTGGCACGGTAAAGCGCCCTGGGAGAAAACTCGCTGTCCTGTCGGCGCAGTCCGTAAATGCATTTCAGATCATGTTCGACCAGGAACTCCCGGCGGAACACGGTCAGCTGGAGCATGGGACAGAAGGGTCCGGACCATAAGCGGTCGATTTCCAGAGCGGCTTCGGTCCCGGTCATTTCAGCCGGGGACTGAGCCGTATAATTGTCCCGGATCTCGCTTTCACCAGTGTCGTCTTTGTATGCTTTGATCGCGCAGGGATACATATCGGCGCCGGGACGGGCGTTGATCGCGGCTGCGATCCGGGCGAGAGACTCTTTCTCGATCCCGTCATCGCCGTCGAGGAAGATCACATATTCGCCCCGCGCCATATCGATCCCCGTATTGCGCGAAGCGGAGCAGGAACCGCTGCGGGGACCGTGGAAGATCCGGAACCTCTCATCACCGGCGGTGATTTCGTTGATCACTTCTTCGGTTTTGTCCTTGGACGGCTCGAGGCCGATCAGACATTCCCAATCCTGAAAGGACTGTCCCGTTACCGTCGCGAGACATTCGCGGATAAACGGTTCCACATCACAGCACGGCATAATCAAAGAAAAGAACGGTTTCATATTTCAGTCATACATCCTTGTTTTACTCGGGATTTTTCTCGAACGAAGACCTGTCAGGCAGCAGGGTTTCAAACGCTTCAGCCGTTTTTTCGAACAGTTGAAAAATATGATCGCAGCCTTTTATGTCGTTGACACAAATTTCCGGACAGGACTGACCGGTAATGGTCTTGCACACCTGGTCAACGGATTTATCCGTCAGATAGACACTGATCCCGCGGCGTTTCTCGTGGGCGGGATAAAAATGACCGTCCAGCATGTTCCAGCCGCAGGCAAGCCAGTGGCTGACGCCCTCATCACTGCGGAACCGGTGACGCGATACCCGGTCCATGAGATCCGGTTTCCGGTTCCAGATTTCCGCCAGCGTGGATTTCAGATGGGGCTGGGCAAGATGTCCGAACGAACCGAAAATCACGGAACGGTTTACGGTGATCGCCATCAGATTTTTCATTGCCCGCAGAAAACCGAGAGCTCCGATATTGAAAAATTTATTCCAATGTTTCCACACCTGACGTTCGACATTCATGCTGTATCTGAGAACACCGCTGTTGTTGAGGGCCACCCGGCTGGCGCTGTTGTAACCCAGCCACGCCGGAACCGCCAATTCGCACGGGAGAACCGGATTCCCGTTTCTGAAGAAAAATTCCGGCGGCAGCGGACGCAGCAGAAACGTATCGTCATTGAACAGAACAAAATGTTCCGACAGCTCGCCGATCCGGAACAGATTCAGTTCGATGGTATTGGAATTGAAGGTCGGCAGGTAGTCAGACGGAATGAAATCACGGTGATCGACCCGCTTCAGCCGGGGATTCGACTCATCCAGCCATTCCGGTTTCTGGCCGCAAGTCACGAAATAAATCCGGTTGACCCAGGGCGCGAAACGCTCGACCGAACGGAACCAGTACCGCAGCAGACCGAAATCCCGGTAGCGGGATTCGTCGTTGGCCTCTTCCCCTGCAATGCTCTCGACGCCTTCATAACGCTTTTTTTCCGCCTGCCATTGCGGATCCTGTCCATCTACCCACGGCAGCACAAAATCTATTTTTTCCATATACCTGAACTTATCCAGAAAAAAGGAACGTTTTCATCGATCTTCAGCCTGAGGCCGAAATATCTTAAACTTATAATATACCACTTTTACCTTGAATTGCAAGCTCTTGGATGTTTTTTTTCAGTTTTTTCAGCAATACTTTTTCAGTATTGGAGAACCGGGGCCGCGGCACGGTTCCGATCCCGTCCGGTCCGAGGGCACTTTCCCGTCCGGACGATCGGAGCAATATCGTTCCCCGCGAACACTCGAATCGGTGGTAAAAGCCCGTTCCGAAAGAAAAATTTCCTGCGGGGCTTCGTATATTAAAATTGAAAACAAATCTTTCGCGTGTATATTATATGGATATATCTGCGTAAAAACAAACAAATCAACAGCAGGATCGATATGAAAAGCAAAATTTATTCTGTTTCCATCTGCATTCTGACGGCATTGTCCGCCGTCGTTCTTTCCGGATGCGCCCATGAACAGCTTTCTCAATGGACCGACCGGGCTCCCGCCAAAAAAGCTTTGACCGCTTATATCAAGACGGTCACGGCGAAGAATTCACCCGACTACATTCCCGTCGAAGACCGGATCGCCGTCTTCGATTTCGACGGGACACTGTTTCTGGAAACCGATCCAACCTATTTCGACTGGTCGCTCTTCGAACACCGCGTCCTCGACGACCCGACTTACAAGGCGACGGACGAGCAGCTGGCGGCGGCACGTGCCTCGCGGAAGGGCAAGTTCCCGAAACTGGACAAGAACCGCGAACGCATGGTCGCGGAGGCCTACCGCGGGATGACCTTCGATGAATTTTACGCCTTTGTCCGCAAGTTCATGGCTGAAGACCAGCCCGGCTTCAACGGACTCAAACGCGGCGACGCTTATTACAAGCCCATGCTCGAAGTCATCGATTGTCTGCGGCAGAACGGCTCCACCGTGTATGTGATCAGCGGCACGGAACGTTACACGATGCGTCCGCTGACCGCGGTGCTGCGTCTGCCGCCGCCTCAGATCATCGGCTCCGACAACACCATCACCGCGAGCGGACAAGGCGGCAGGGACGGTCTGGATTATGTTTTCGTCAAGGGCGACAAACTGCTGCTGGGCGGCAGGAATCTGGTGAAAAACCTTCAAATGAACAAGGTCTCCATTATCGCGCGCGAAATAGGAAAACAGCCCGTGCTGGCGTTCGGCAACACCATGAGCGATGCGAGCATGCTCAATTACACCATCAGCGGGAACAAATACAAGGCGCTCGGTTTCATGCTGCTCTGCGATGACCTGGTCCGTGAATACGGCAATCTGAAGAAGGCCGACCAGATGCTCCGTGCCTGCCGCAAATACGGCTGGATCCCCGTCTCCATGCGTGACGACTGGAAAACCATCTACGGCGCGAACGTGACCCGGAAAGGGACGAATAAATGAAACCGTTTTTTTCGATTATTGCAACGGGGATGTTCGGTGCGTTCCTGCTGGCGGGATGCGCAAGCACTCCCCCTGCCCAGGCACGGCTGAAAACGGAATATCTGTTCCGTGACGAACCAATGAAATCCTCGCAGTCATTGTCCGATTATGACGCGCTGGTTTTCAAAAGCGAAGGTTCGGAGATCTACGGACAGATTCTGAAGCCGCAGCGGGCGCCTTGGGACAAAGCTCCCTGCGTATTGATGTTTCACGGATTCGCCGGATTCGGCAGATTCGACGATGTCGGACAGGCGCTCTGCCGGGCCGGGTGCGTCGTGCTGATCCCGCATCATCGCGGAGCCTGGGGCAGTCAGGGCAAGTATTCCGTTTCCAACTGCGTGCAGGACGCAGTCGGTCTGGTCAAGCATGTGAAGAGTCCGGAATTTCAGAAGAAATATCATATCGACCCGGACGCGGTTTTCCTGATCGGGCACAGCATGGGCGGCAATACCGTGCTCAATGCGGCGGCCGAAGTCTCCGGCGTGCGCGGGATCATCATGCTGGCCCCGTGCGACATCGGGACCATGTACCGGCAGACGCCGAAAGACAAAATGAAAAACTTTATGATCGAAAACGGTCTGGAAGTCCTGCGCACGGGCGGGTTCGAAGCGGTTTATGCCGACCTCGGCCGCCATGCGGAGCAATATGCTTTCCCGAACGCGGTTAAGAAGCTGAAAAATGTCCGTCTGTTTCTGGTCACGGGGGAACTCGACACCTGTATTTCCAATGATCTGCTGAAAAAGTTCTATGAAGCTGCACAGTGTAATAAGACTCTGCCGGAATGTTCATCCAAAAGTTATCTGGTCGCACACGGTCTGATGGGCGTCCGCACGGAACTGACCCGGGATATCGCGGACTTCATCGTCAAGTCACTGGAATGAAAAGAAGATACAAGGAATTTTGATTATGCCTGACGATGAACGCACAAAGAGAGAAATCCACGAGGACCGGATCCGGAACACCAGGCTTGAGGAAGATGAGCAAAGGGAAAACGGCAGTGGTGGGAAAAAAGGCAAGTCGAGATTTCGTAAGATCCTGCTGATCTATGTCTGTGCCGGTATTTTGTATTCCTGCATATGCGGAATGTGCATGGCATCGGTATGGCGTACCGACGACCACCATACGGGAGCCTGCTTTTCCAGAATCATCGGCTTGAAAGTCATTCCGAATTATGAAAAATCCGAATTTACCTTGACTGCCGATGTGGAGTATCGTACATTGCTGCCGATTTTCCCCGCCGTTCCATCGAGATCCTACTGGGAAAATACATGGTATGAATGGTTTATCTCCCGCACTGGACAACAATCGGAATTATTTTCTTTTTCGGTGTTTAAGAATCCTGCTTACCGCTACCCCGTCATCATCAGTGAAAACTGCAAGCGTCTGGCGCAGGTCAACATTGATGGACGCTGGGTGGAAAAAAGCATCTGCTGCCCGACTCCACGGGCCGTAAAATTGGAAAACGGATTGTGGGCCGTTGATACTATGCCATCCCATTCCGGAGTTGTTCATCCCGCGGATGTTCCTTTGCTTAAGGCTGCGCCGTTCTTTCTCCTGCGGCGAAAAAATCTTTTTGATTTCGGTTGTGTGTTTCAAGACCGTCTGGGCAGCATCAGCTGTTACGATCTCATGCGGGACAGACTTCACAGGGAATGTCAAAAACGTCGTCTGTCGAACGGTTGGATCACGGTCTGGAAAGTTATCATAACGCCAATCAATATCCTTGCCGACGTTATCACCATGCCACTACAGATTTGCTTCCTGATTTGCATAATACTGTTTGTGCCAAGCGGAATTTGCTGACATGCTGAACGACGGGAAAATCACAGATAAAAATTGAAAAAAGCCCTCAAAACATGTATATTAAATCATGGAGGAGGATAAAAATGGCTGGATCTGATAAAAAATCGCTCGTTGTTTTTCAAAACAAGACCATCCGGCGGATCATGGTCAATGGAGAATGGTTCTTTTCCGTTGTCGATGTTGTCAGAGTGCTGACGGACAGTCCTGATGCCGGTGCTTACTGGCGCAAACTCAAGCAACGTCTTTCGGCAGAAGGAAGTCAGGTCGTGACGTTTTGTCACGAACTGAAACTTCCTGCAGCCGATGGTAAAAATTACAAAACAGACTGCGCGAATGTCAAAGGACTTTTCCGGATCATCCAGTCTGTTCCGTCGCCGAAAGCGGAACCGTTCAAGCAATGGCTGGCACAGGTCGGCTATGACCGGGTCCTGGAGATAGAAAACCCCGAACTCGCACAGGACCGGATGAAGGAACTCTATGAACAGAAAGGTTATTCGAAAGACTGGATCGACAAACGTCTGCGCGGCATTGCCATCCGGCAAAACCTCACCGATGAATGGAAGGAGCGCGGCATTACCGAGGACCGTGATTTCGCCATCCTCACGGCGGAAATCAGCAAAGCTACTTTCGGCATGACGCCTGCCGCTTACAAAGCGTATAAGGGTTTGGATTCCCCGAATCAGAATCTCCGCGACCATATGACAGATTTGGAACTGATCTTCACCATGCTCGGGGAAAGAGTTACCACGGAACTTTCCCAACAGGAAAAACCTTCCACCATGCCGGGGCATAAATCCGTTGCGCGCCGCGGCGGAAGAGTTGCTGGAAATGCAAGAAAAGAGACGGAAAAAGAATTGGGGCACTCCATCATATCAGGAGAAAATCACCTTCATGGCAACGATCTGCCGGGGATAGAAGACAACGGCAAAAAATGAACTGAACGGCAGCTTTTCTGGATGCATGACATGAAACGACCGGAGATGTTGGAAAAAAGTCCCGATCCGCGAGATCCGGGGAAAAACCAAGAGGAAGGAGCCGGTGAATGAAACGGATTTTCCTGATCGCAATCCTGCTCTGCGGGATTCCGCTGGCGGCACATTTCCCGGTCATAGTGGACACGGAGGAAAGCAGAGGTCTCATTTCCGAAGTGCCCTTCACACCGCTCCAGCTGGGGGTGGGGTTCTGCGATCATGCCCAGCTGTTCGACGGGAAAGTACATTGTTTTGCCGCCGTCGGACTGCTGGGTCTGCTGCAGCAGTCGGGGACGGTTTCTTTTGCTCCGGTCAATATGCTCCGGTACAATTTCTTCGTGCAGACCGGGGCCTTGGCCGACATCAGTGAAAACAACTTTTTCCTGACCGTCTCACCCTGCAATCTGGCACAGAAAAATTACGGACTGCAGACCGGACTTTTCAATTACTCCGCCAGGGATGCCGGACTGCAGATCGGGCTGTACAATATCGGCAGTCTGATTCAGATCGGACTGTTCAATTCGGATGGAAAATTCCAGATCGGTCTGCTGAATTTCAATCCGGATGCCTGGCTGAAATGGATGCCGTTCATCAATTTTCCCAAATGGGACCGGGATTGAATTAACTGCCGCAGCCTACTTGTCCTGCCGGATTGACATCCCCAGTTTTTTCCCCTTGTCCCGAAAAAATTTCCGTTTTTTTTCAGTTTTATTCCATGTCGGACAATAGGAGTCCGGGGTCCGGGAGTATATTTGGGTAAAAGAAAAAAATAAAGAAAAATTCGAAAAACGGAAAAAAAAGTCCGGCGGCTTCCGTATTATTGATGCGGGGGGAATCAGCACTGCGTTCTACGGGGTCGGAAAAGGAGAGAGAAATGAGTCATATCGTTGCGGTTTCAGTTTATTATTGTTCTCTGGTATATATGATCATCGCGGGGATCATCTATCTGGCATCGCTGCTGTTCATTCTGTCCGGCAAGGGGAAAGAGTTTTTCAACAGACTTGAAAATAATCCGGCCATGCGGAAACAACATGTTCTCATGGTAATTCTCGTGCCGCTGATCTTTGCTCTCGGTTGGGGTTTTCTGTTTCCATTCACGAATAATAAATATAAGGATGCTGCCTGATGAAAAAAAATCCAAAATTTTTCATTTGCCCCCTTGTTTTTTTGAAAAAATATGCTATAATATGTATATTGGTGATTTTTGCGCATAATACATTGAATCCAGCATACAAGCCAGAAAAAACAAAGGGAAAGCCATTGATTACTGTTTCAGCTGAACATCAAACCGAACCACGCATGCGGAAGAGGTATTGTTTGAACAGATTTATGACAACGGCTGATTCCCGATCCACTCAAACTGCCGACCGGCAGGAGCTGAAAATCTGACCTTCATCCGGATCTCAGTGCTCAGCCAGCCAGACAGCTCCGCGACGGCTGAACGCTAACCGGAACGATCCCCCGGTCTTTTTGTGTCTGTCCATGACCGGCAGACACGGAATGTGATGGGCTTTTGCGCCTTTTTTTCTGAAGCGGTCATCGGCAATGCAGGGGGCCGATCCCGGCGAAAAATAACC
>JAZUCR010000370.1:0-7623 GCA_045639225.1 Victivallales bacterium | reverse complement strand
AGATACTGGCCAGGAACGGATCTTCCTGACGGCAGTCGTATCCGGCCAGTGCCAGGTCGCCCGGAATGGAAATGCCGAGCTCGGCGGCCTGATCCATAACCTGATGGGCGAGCCGGTCGTCGTGGCAGAGCAGCACTTCCGGCCGGTCCGGTGAAGTCAGGATCCGGCGGATGGAGTTCTCGCGGTCATCCATTTCCAGTTTTTCGCAGAACCGGAGTTCCAGACCGTTTTGTCTGACCGCTTCCCGCATGGCTTCGGCACGATCCACCGCAGCATAGTGAAATAAAAACTTTGAGATCTCAAGATCGATCACTCCGGCGGACCGGAATCCGCGTTTTTTCAGCGTCGCGCACAATGCATTCAGCCCCGGAGCAGGGTCGGCATAGATGGAACCGACATGAGGCGCCGGAACCCGTCCCGAGAGACACAGCTGCGGGATTTCCGTATGCTTCAGCAACTGTTCGAGCACGGGATCTGAGGGATCTGAATCTTTCCCGGAAAGAGTCAGCCCGCCGAGATGGATGACCCCGCAAAGGCGTTTGAAATGTTCTTCGGCGAACGCTTCGATTTCTTTCGGTGAAGCGGTCGGTGCCGGTGCACGGAGCATGAGGCAGGAAATATTCCGCTGCGAACAACGCCCGATCAGCCCTTCCAGATAAGGCAGAATGCCGCGGTCGTTCTGTTCGACCAGCTTTGGGAAATCCACGGCGATCAGCACGCCGATCACCGGATAGGCGCCGGTGATCCGCGTTCGCGCATCGGACCGCACCACCAGGGATTTGTCCGGCATCCGCCGCACCAGGCGTTCTTCGACCAGCTGCCCGTACGCCCGATGCGTGGTGTTCCGGTTCAATTTCAGCAGCAGGGAAAGTTCCCGTTCGGACATCAGCGCCACGTGTTCGTTGGGCGGCAGCGAACGGATCTCCCGCACCAGCGAATTATACAGCTGGAGATGGAGAGGCTCCCCGGACCGGCGGTCCGGATTCAACTTCCCGTAATCGATTCCCGCTTTCATAAATCATTCATTTTCAAAAAATAAATTTTATTGTGGTTTGTTATATTATACCATAAAAGAGGAAAGATTACAAGGGTTTGAAATCTTTTTTTCGGAAAAAAATCAGCGTATCCTCAGGACCGCGAGTTCATAGCACGCCAGCGGAATATCCACTTTCACGATGCCGTTTTCTTCCTCGAACGCAGCCTTGACCCAGGTGCCGTCTCCGGCCAGTCGTTCGACTTCACGGGGGATCCCGGCACACCGCAGGGCGATCTTCTTCAGCGGGTCGAAATTGATATTGCAGACCTCCGCGAGGACGGCGCCGTCGGAATATTTCCGGGCGAGGACCGTAACGTTCTGGGCATCGGCGGAAACCACCGGCAGTTTTCTGCCGCGGAGCCGTTCTAGAATCTCGATGAGGAATTGTTTGCGCGGTTCGTTGTACTGGGAGTAGACGATCCGGTGATGGAAGACCATCGAGCAGACGGAGCCGCCCAGGGCGTTCCGGTAAAAGACCGTGGCCGGGGCGATATATTCATCGTCATTCGCGCCGGGGAAGGATTCGTAATGCAGTTCGGTGAAGACTTCGGCTTTCGGATCGGTGATGCGGAAGAACGGGACCTGGTCGTCCTGAACGATGACATAGTTCTGTCCGTTGTCGGTCCGGATTTCCCGGCTGAAGGAAATATGGCGGTGTTCCGCGGCCAGTCCGAGCGCTTCGGAAAAACCTCTGTCGCTTACCGCCGCGGCGGCAGGTCCGTCCAGCAGCAGTTTGCGTGAGAGCAGTTCTTTCAGCTCCGCATCGGAAAGCTGTTCGATGGTTTCCGGACCGGAAACGGCGTAAACTTCATCTTCGTTCCGCTCGAAAGAGGCCCGGAAGGGAATGCCGAGATGCCCCAGCATCACCGAGGCCATGTTGTTTTCGGGGACCAGCCGGAGCTTGGGTTCGATTTCCCGATAGTGTGCGGCATGCCATGCGGCAAAGTTCTTGTGGGCGGGGATCACCACGCCGTCGAGCGCGGTTTTCGCACATTCCGCGGCCAGAGTCTGATACAGTCCGCGGTTTGCCGCCAGAATGTCGGTGTAGTTCCGGCTGACCGGCGTTTTCCCTTTGTGCGTGTTGACATACCACAATTTGGCGCCGTTCAGACCGGCGAAGATGCTGGAGATCAGTTTCGCATGCATGCTGATCGCGGCGCGGCTCCACAGATTGTGGGGACAGGTGTCGGCTTCATCCAGCACCACGGGAATATCCTGATGCGCCAGACGCGTGGCCATGGTCCGGATCACCACCAGCGGATACTGCTTGGGACTGAACTCATTGTAATTGGCATTGGCCATCCGTATGACCGGGGGATGCTTCCCGGCAAAACATCTGGCGGTCTCCCCGTTGAACAGACGCTCCCAGCCCGGCATGCAGGAGCCGCAGCGGATTTCCGGATCGACGCTGTCCACCGCCTGCCGGATGGTGGTCGCCACGGTGTTCGGGATGCCGCGGCGCAGGATTTCGTAAGCTTCGTAAACCGCATCGCCGCGTTTGCACTCTCGCACCGCCTGCCGGTATTCTTCCGGCGTGAAATTCTTCCCGGTCATCCGGTTGAATTCGGCGGTATGCAGTTCGCAGAAACATTCCGCATATGGGGCGAAACTGCGGATGTCGTCATCCCCCAGAATGAAACACGGCGCTTCTTTCGCAAAGAGGACCGTCATATCGTAAATATACTTCCGGAACCGTTCGTCCAGGGGACAGTAGCGGGTCAGCTTGCCTTCGGTGTTGATCATGCGGACCCAGGGTTCGACCGGACGGGATTTCAGATCGGCCGGCGGGAAGCACCGCTCGCCGTGTCCGAGGACCGACTGGAAAAGCACGCCCAGCCGGACCGGAGTGCCTTCGAGTCCGGCCTTGAGTTTCCGGTAGCTTTCGAGCATGGTGAATGCTTTTTTCATCGCGGGAAAGCCCGCGGGATGCATGGACAGCGAATAAAGCACGTTCCGGTTGCCGGTGCGCTGCGTATATTCGATCGTTTCATCGGCCAGTTGTTTTTCTGTTCCGGGTGAATACGGAAGAATGTTGAAGAATACGAAATTCTGATCGAAAGTCTGATCCGCCATGATTTTCTTGCTCCTTTGTTTTTTTATTTAGCAGGTCCGATCCCGTAAATCTGATTGATGCTGTCGATGATCATGCCGACCGCCACCACGGTGAGCAGCAGCCCCATCAGCGATTCCAGCGCGTCCAGCGGTTTTTTCCCGAGCCGCGACGATATGGTTTTCCCGCCCAGAAGAATCAGCATCTGGACGGTCCAGGCAATGAGCAATGCGGCAATATTTTCATAACTGTTCACCGGTGCCTGGGTGACCAGCATTGCGATCAGTCCCGGTCCGCAGATCAGCGGAATGGCCAGCGGCACGATATAGGGTTCTTTCTCCTCGGTGACGGCGTTTTCGGAAAAAGTGGAAAACACCATCTTCAGCCCGATCAGGAACAGGATCAAGCCGCCCGCGATCCCCAATTTGTCTTCCGAGAGATGCAGCAGTTTCAGAAACATCCCCCCGGCGAACAGCGCGATGAGCATGGCCGCGAGCGCAAACACGGATTCGCGGAAGATGATGTGACGGTATTCCCGGGCGGAATTCCGTTTCAGCGTAACGACAAAAACCGGGAGGTTGCCGAAGGGGTCCATCATCATCAGAAACAGCAGGGACCTTGAAAAAACAGACTCGAAATTCATGGCTTCTCACACTTTTTTTAATCGGTTCCTGCTTTCATAAACCATTCATTTTCAAAAAAATAAATTTTATCATGGCTTGCTTTACCATACCACAGGAAATGAAAATTGCAAGGGACTGGAATCTTTTTTTCGCATATTTCCGGGGAAATGGCACGGTCATTTTTTCTTCCGGAATTCACCCGGCGTGCGGCCGCGGTATTTCCGGTAGATCCGTGAAAAATAATACGCATCCGCAAAACCCGAGCGGTCCGCCGCTTCCTTGATGGTTATCTCCGGATGCTCTTTCAACAGCTTTTCCGCCTGTGCCAGACGTTTTTCGATCAGCAGTTTTTTGAACGTGGTCCCCTCCTGCTGGAGGAAATGCGAAAGACTCGAGACGCTCCTGCCCAGATGACGCGCCGCATCCGGCAGCGTGATGTTCCTCGTCAGATTCTCCTCGATATACCGCACCGCCGCCCGGTAAAGATAATCCCCGCCGAGCGTGATCAGCTCGCTCCGGACAATGTAATCCACCAGCAGTTTCATCAGTCCCGCCAGACTGTCCATGCCGTCCGCGCTGAAATGCGGCAGGAACTGGAACGAACTTTCCAGTTCCTTGCGGAGCCGGGCGGGGAAGGCCGCCTTGAATTTCGCATCGGGCAGTTCGGAACTCCGGATCTGTCCGAACACCACATAGCCGAGGAGTTCCCCGCCCGGCATCACCGGCATGATCGCCTCCCACAGACCGGCATGGCAGAGATAGATCTGACAGCGTCCGGTCCGGCGCGCCAGCTCCTGTTTTTCCCGGTCGAGCTTCAGACATTTTTCTATGGAAAAACGTTGCTGCACCAGCTGGCAGAACCGGCAGTTCCCTTCGCCGCGTCCCTGCCGGAGCACTTCGCCGTCCCGCCCGAAAAACACCACATGCACCCGCATCACCGAGGCGAAATTGTCCAGCAGTTCCTGCACTTCGTTGTGCAGAATCAGTTCCAGAGACCGTTTTTCCGTCATGGCATCTCCTGTATTATTATGCATATTTGCAGAAAAATCCATTCTTTTGCAGGATAATCTATTTGCGAAACGCGGAAATGCAAGTATAATATCCGACAGAGGGGATGAAAAGTCGGAAAAAACAACAGATCGTTCTGTTCGAACCTTACCAAACAGGAGGTGCAAGATGGGAAAAATCGGAGTAGGAGTGATCGGACTGGGCTTCATGGGAAGCACCCATTTCCGGATCTATCAGGCAATGGAAAATGCGCACGTGGTCGCGCTGGCTGATGTGGATGCGGTCAAACGGAAAGGCGATATCTCGAAGGTCGTGGGCAACATCGGCGCGGCGGACAATTCCAAGCCGCTGGACCTGACCGGGATCAACGTTTATGAATCCGGTTTCGACCTGATCAACGATCCCGCGGTGGATATCGTGGATATCTGCTGCCCGACCCCGTATCATGCTGATTACATCGTGGCCGCCCTGGCTGCCGGCAAGCATGTCTTCGCCGAAAAACCCTTCGCGCGGAACCTCGAACAGGCCGCCAGGATCGAAGCCGCGGCGGCGAATGCCAAATCGTTCCTGAATTTCGGCATGTGCGTCCGCGCCTGGCCCGAATACCGGTATGCGTATGAACAGTTCAAAGCCGGCGCCTTCGGCAAACTGCGTTCCGCCACCTTCCGCCGTCTTTCGCCCGATATCAATGGCGATGCCTGGGAAAACTGGTTCATGGACGGCAAACGTTCCGGCGGCGCGCTGCTGGATATGCACCTGCATGACACCGATGAAGTGGTCTATTTCTTCGGCCGTCCGAAAGCGGTCTCCTCCACCGGCGTGAATATCGTCAGCAACGGCTCAGTCGACCACGTGATCACGATCTATCATTTCGACAACGATACGCTGGTGGAAGCGGAAGGTTCCTGGGGCGCCACCAAGCAGACTCCGTTCGAAATGTCCTTCCAGATCATCTGCGAAAAAGCGGTGGTCCGCTGGATGAGCGAAGGATTCAAGATCTACTGGCGCGACGGCCGCGTGGAGACCCCGCAGGTCGAAGCCACCACCGGCTGGCACAAGGAACTCCAGTATTTCGTGGACTGCGTGCAGAAGGGCGTCAAGCCGGATAAATATCAGACCTTCGACAGCGTGCTGGATGGCTTCAAGGTCGTCATGGCCGAGCAGCAGTCGGTCGATGCCGGCGGCAAACGGATCGAAATCCAATATTGAGGAGAATTGAGCTCATGTATAAAGCATTGAATTACTGGGTGTTCGGCGGCTTCGACGGACAGAAGACGCCGTATGAATTCATCGATTGGGCGGCGGAAAAGAAACTTTCCGGCGTCGAACTCACGGTCGGGGATTGTCTGAAACCGGATATCACCGAAGCGGAATGCAAAAAGATCGCCGCTTATGCCGCCTCGAAGAACATCGGACTGCGAACGCTGGCGTCCGGCGCGGGATGGGGCTGTGCGCTTGGCGCGGACGATCCCGAAGAACGGAAGAACGCCATCGCGTTCGTGAAACAGTATCTGCAGATCGCCGCCTGGATCGGCGCGGAAACGGTGCTGGTGGTGCCGGGCGCGACCCGCGTTGCCTGGGATTCTTCCCGTCCCGTGGTCAGCTACAAGAAAGTCTGGGAATATGCCACCGAGTCGATCCGCGAACTTATCCCGGTTGCGGGAAGACTCCGGGTCAACATCGCCATCGAAAACGTGTGGAACCGGTTCCTGATCTCCCCGATGGAATGGAAATTCTTCCTGGATCAGTTCAAATCGGACTATGTCGGGATCTACTTCGATGCCGGCAATGCGTGCCTGAACTGCCGTCCGCAGGATTTCCCGGAGATCCTCGGCAAATACATCAAGGCGGTGCACCTGAAGAATTTCGAGGAGACCGACTGCGCGGGCGGCCTGCATAACTTCGGCGACGACCTGTTCAAAGGCGTGGTCGATTATAAAGCGCTGTTCGCGGAACTGGACAAGATCGGCTACACCGGTCCGTTCACCGTGGAAATGATCCCGTTCTCGCGTCTGCCCGATCTGGTGCTGCCGGATCAGGCACTGGCCGACAAGATGGCTGCGCAGATCGCTCAGCTCTGAACGGTTCCTTCCAGAAGATACCCGACCATGGTTTCGACATTGTAAACCAGGTCGGGATTTTCTGTACATACGGGCTTATGGCCGGGAATGAAACTCATGATCCGTCCGTTCCACGGCGAAATGGTTTCGCAGCACTGCGGCCAGGTTTCGCCGTTGACGGTTGTGTCCATCAGCGTCATGGACGGTGCGGTCTCTTCGAGCGCGGTGTAGATCTCGTCTTCCGGCAAATCGAACGGCCGCAGTTTCGCCGCCAGCGGATGCCGGGTCTTGGTCACCCGGATCGTGCACGGGGCTTTTGGATGCGTGGACGCGACCTGCCGGTCGGGATCGTTGGGACGGACCCAGCGCAGACCGGGGAGTTCCCGCCACCAGGACCATTCCCAGAACGCTGCGCTCGAGCCGTGCAGCAGCAGGATAGGACCGCCTTTTTCGCAATAGCGCCGCACCGCTTTTTCCGCGCCGGGTCCGGGCAGCGGCTGATTGCAGGTCCCCGCGATCATATTCAGGATCAGCAACTCGCAGGAATCGACCCATTCCCCGCTTTCGAGCATCGTCCAGTCGTCCTGATAAAAACGGATCCGTTTCTGCAGTTCCGGGGAAAGTTTCCCCAGCAGATGTTTTCCCGGTTCCATCGCATAATGATTGTCGGCAAAAAAGTAGATCATCGCCTGTCCCCTGTTTTTCGGTTGAAAGTTCCGCTGTTTCCGGTAATATAGCATGATTTGTTTTTTTTGAAACGGCGCATCGGCAAAAAACGGCGATTCTTCTTTTCCGGCAGATATCCGGCCGGATCGAGTAGGAGGCTGCTCCTTAGTGGGGCAGCCG
>JAZUCR010000369.1:0-2432 GCA_045639225.1 Victivallales bacterium | reverse complement strand
AGCGCGTGCCCGCGGGGATGGTTCGCCGCCAGCGCAGGCGCAGAAAACAGAGGGGTTCCGATTCGGCGCAGACCTCCAGGCGTCCGTTGGAAAAGGAGACGCCGCCGGTTACGCGCCCGTTTTCCGAATAAAGAGTGATGGAATCCGGAGTTTCCGTTAAAAAATCCATGTTGTGCCTCCTGCAGGGTGGGTGAATCAAGCGGTCCGGCTCCGGACGTCACCGGTTGAATATTCTGTCTCAACCACTATTGTCCGGTAAAAATTGCCTTGACTTCTAACTTTATCAATATCTGCCATGTTTATTCTCCTATGGCTATTACAGTTTCGGGCTTCCCATGTTGCGGTTGTTCCAAGGCAGCGAGTCTTGAATGTCCACTGTTCAAATGTGATTTCAGCAAATCGTAGGGCAGGGCCTTCGGCAGCAGATCGCGTTCCGCACACAAGGCCGCCGCGGTCCCCGCGGCTTCGCCGGTCAGCGCCGCGGCGGGGATCACGCGGAAGATTTCCCACGCATAACCGCCCGCCCCGATGCATCGTCCCGCGGCCAGCAGACCGTCCAGATCCTTCGGCACCAATGATTCGTAAGGCGCTTCCCAGCCCGGATCGGGATGATACCAGTTGCCCGCGGCCCCGATGGTATGTGCGAAATGTTTTCCGACGTCCGTTTCCGTCAAATTGTAAAGTGCGTCGATATGCGCGATCTTCCGGATTTGCGGCATCGCGGGCAGATGCACCGGATAATTCTTCGTCCGTTCCGCCCGGCTGAATTGATCGTAATGATCCCGTATCATCTGCCAGCCGCGGCGGACAAAATCCGTGACTTTCCGTCCGTCAAACGGCGGGTCCATCGCATATTTATCCGTATGTTCCCCGAAATCCTGAACGTGCAGCGATTCCGTGAAATGGAAGAACGACGGATCGGATGCCATTTCCAGAATCCACGGTGTGATATGATTGACCTCGGATATCACCTTTACACCGGCAAGTTTCGCCGCGAGCGCACAGCCGGTGGCGTCGACAAAACATTTGCCCGATATGCGGATTTTTCCGGAAAGGTTCACCACCTCGACCGCCGTGATCCGGCTGCCGTTCTTGTGCGCATCGGTGATCACCGTATCCAGCCACAGATCGACACCCGCTTCCGCGAGCATCTTGTCCAGCGTCAACGTGAATCCCGCCGGGGAGAAACAGCAGGAATACCGTTTCATCTCAGCTTCCCTGCAGCCGGGATTGCCGCCTTTGGGGCCGCCCCATTGTTCCGGAACGTCGAACGGGCCGTATTCCACGCAACGTTTGAGCATTTCTTCGGCGAGTCCGAATGCCAGTTGTTTTCCGTTCCCGTCGCACAGCGGCAGGTAAATATAGATCAACCCCGAGGTCGCCAGTCCGCCCAGCAGACATTGTTTTTCGATGATCGCGGTTTTGGCTCCCGCACGTGCCGCGGCCACGGCTGCCGCGACTCCGGCGACGCCCGCACCGCAGACGACTACATCATAGTTGACTTCTTTCATTTTTCCTCATTCCAGCCGTAATATCCATTCCATAAATCCGATGGGGAAACGGCCGCTTCCGGAGTGATCCGGGTATACGGTGCCATTTCGCTCCACAGTTCATCCAGCTTGATTTCCGCCATGCAGGTGGAATAATCGCCCGCCCCGTAATAAAGCCGGAGCGTATTGCCGCCTTCCATGACCGCGCCGCAGGGGAAGATCACATTTTCCCGCCAGAAAAGTTCCATGTTTCCGGTCTCATAATCCGTTTCCGGAACCAGCAGCGGTTTCTGTGTCATAGCCAGGATTTTGAACGGATCGTTTCTGTCCAGCAGTACCGCCCCGCAGGTGTAACGGGAACACCATTTCGTCCCGTTGGGATAAACGATCTCCCGCGCGGGATCGTTGTCGACCGAGTGAAAGAACAGCAGAAAACCCCGTTCCGTTTCGACCGGAGGCGCGGCGGCTCCGATCTTGAAGGTCGCGAACGGCACATCCTCGACCCCGAGCAGCAATTCCGCCTCGCCCCAGTGGATCAGATCGGTCGAATACGATGCCCAAATGTCATATTGTCCCCGCCGGGTGACAGGTCGTTCCAAACGCCAGTATTTGCCGTTGATCTTATACGGGCAGAGCACCATGTTCCGCTGGGCGGGAATGCCGAGGCAGACCACCTCGAAATCGTCGCCGCCTTTCCATTCGGCGAATCCGGGCCGTTCACCGTGCAGGGAATTGAAGCAGAAACTCAGATACAGCTTGTCATCCAGCACGGTCAGACGGGCATCGTTGACCCAGCCGAGTTCTTTTCCTTTCCAGTGAAATGCGATCGGTTTTTCGTGGGTTTTCCAGCGGAGCCCGTCATCGCTTTCCGCCAGCCCCGACCCGGAAACGATCAGACCTTTATTGCGGTCGTTTTCCCGGAAGGTGTCATACCGGAACGCC
>JAZUCR010000368.1:0-3298 GCA_045639225.1 Victivallales bacterium | reverse complement strand
TAAGACCGCTTGGCCTCCGACTTGCTGGTGGCGAAGAACCGCCGTCAATCCCTGGTCTCGGTCGGGACCGGTCTCTTCTACGAGGAGCAGACTCCCATTCCGGACACCACACTCAACGGAAAGATATTTCCGAGCAATCCGAAACTGCCGCCCGAAGCGGATCTGACCTTGAAGCACGGCAACACCCAGACCACCAAAGCCGCCAACGGCTTCAAATTCGAACTGGACGTGACGCCGGTCGTGACCGGCAAAGCCTCCATCCTGCCGGTCAAAGTTTCGGGAACAAGTCTCCTCGGCTGGAACAGCAACGGATCGCCGCGGCTCAACAAGTCCGCATTCGAAACGGAGATCCAGGTCGGGAACGAAGGAAAGGATTTCGTGATCGGCGGCATCAAACGCACCAACGTGATCCGCAGCGTCTCCGGCATTCCTCTCCTGAAAGACATCCCGGTCCTCGGCTGGGTCTTCTCGACCGAAACCGAGACGACACGTCATTCGGAACTGGTGCTGATCGCCCGCGCGGAGATCGCCGGTCCGTTCGACCGGGCCCCGAATGCGGTTCAGAAGGATATTTCCGGTATCGTTGAAAAAGTCACATCCGGCAAAGACCATCCGATCCGCAATCTCGGATTCGAGCAGTTCGGGCTGGATACCAAATCCATAGAATAACGGGACTGTTGTTCGCAAGCCACTGCCGTATCGGATGCCGTTTATCTGATACGGCAGCGTAACTCGATGAAGAAAAAGAAGGACTGAAACATGGAACAAATCAATCTCGAAGGACACATTCTGGAAGGGTATGCCATCCCGACGGCGAACACCTCGATCCTGCTCATCAAGGCCCCCCACGGGTTCCTCGGATGCGGGTATTTTTCTCTGGCAACGGCGGAAAAAGTCGGCGACGCGGCGGTCATCGTTTCGGGCGTGAAGAATTTCGAGGAAATGCTGGCTGCGAAAGTGAAGGGATTCTCCCCGGCAGCCGCCGCACTTGGTGTTACACTGGAAATGAACGGCAAACAAGCCCTGCTGAAACTGATCTGACGGGATGAAAACACAATCTTGCGATTTTGGAGTCTTTTGGAGACATTCGTATGACTGAACAGGAACATGCTGAATTACATGCAAGGGGGTTGCCCCATGACCATCATCATGAGCAGGGGCATGCTCATGAGCACGGCGGAACGGCGGACTATGCCGCAGCCATCGCCGCCTACAGGAAAACTTTTCCTGATAAGCAGACGGTAATCAGGCAGACACCGGATCCCGCCGTACGGGAATTGCTTCTTCGAATGGAGGAGCTCGGGCTGGAAACCGTATTCGACCGTTTTGACCGGCAGCAGCCGCAATGCACATTTGGCCTGGCGGGGATCTGCTGCAAAAACTGCAGTATGGGACCATGCCGCATCACGCCGAAATCACCCAGGGGCGTATGCGGTGCAGACGCGGATCTGGTTGTTGCTCGGAATCTCCTGCGTGCTGTCGCGGCGGGTACTGCGGCTCACGGTGCACGCGGACGTGAATCCATGCTTGCCCTGAAATATGCAGCAGAAGGAAAGGTCCCGCTTCCCATCGAAGGAGAGAAGAAGATCCTCGCCACCTGCCGGAAATACGGGATACAGACAGAGGGCAGGACATTGAATGAACTCGCCCTTGCAGTCGCGGACACTTTGCTAGAAGATCTGTCCCGCACGGTCCCGGGGAAACACAAAACGCTGTACAGTCATGCTCCGGAAGAACGTCTCCGGACCTGGGAGGCTCTTGGAATCATTCCGATCAGCCCGTATCATGAAGTCTTCGAAAGTCTCCACAGAACCACCACCGGAACGGACGGAGACTGGCGTAATGTGATGAAGCAGTTCCTGCGTACGGGCGTGGCATTCGCCTGGACATCTTGTCTCGGTTCCGGAATCGCCATGGACTGCCTGTACGGGTTGCCGCATCGAGGCAAGGCGATGGTCAACACCGGTGCACTGAAGCCGGGCTTCGTCAACATTGCCGTGCATGGACATTCTCCGCTGCTGGTGAGCGAAATCGTCAAGACCGGTCAGAGCGAAGCATTTCAGCAGGAGGCGGTCAATGCCGGAGCCAAAGGGATCCGTTTCTACGGAATATGCTGCTCCGGGCTCTCCGCGATGTACCGCTACGGCGGCGTGACGCCGCTCTCCAATGCGGTAGGCTCAGAGCTCATCCTCGGAACGGGCGCACTTGACCTGTGGGTCGCCGACGTTCAGGATGTCTTTCCGTCCATCATGGATGTCGCCAGATGTTTCAAGACGACGGTTGTGACCACCAGCGATTCGGCCCGACTGCCGGGCGCCGAGCATTACGGTTTCGATCATGAACACTCCAACATGGCTCAGATCCATGAACTGGCGGAGAAAATCGTCCGCCGCGGGATCGAAAGTTTCCGGACAAGGCGAGAGATACCGGTCAAGGTACCTCGGTATGAAATTGAAGCGGAATTCGGCTTTTCCGTCGAATGGGCGGCGGAACATTTTTCCAAGGGACTTGCGACACTCGAGAAAGCTCTGGAAGACGGACATATTCTGGGCATCGTCAATCTTGTCGGCTGCAACAACCCGCGTCTGGTTTACGAGAAATCGATTGTCGAAATCGCCTCGGAACTGATCCGCAGCAATGTGCTGATTTTGACCAACGGCTGTGCATCATTCGCCTTGCTGAAACTGGGATTCTGTTCCGTGAAAGCACTTCAACACACCGGGGGACCGCTGCGGAACTTCCTGAAAGACCTGCCGCCCGTATGGCATGTCGGCGAATGTCTGGACAATGCACGTTCCTCCGGTTTCTTCGCAGGGATCGCGGGCATCGCGGAACACGCCGTCAAAGACATGCCGTATGCGTTCATCAGCCCGGAATGGAGCAACGAAAAAGGGATTTGCGCTGCATTGGCGTTCCGCCTGATGGGCATCAATTCATATCACAGCATTTACGCGCCGACCCAGGGATCGGCAGCCGTCTCCGAATTCATGGCGAAAGGAACCAAACCTCTGCTGGGGTCGGAAATGGTTGTGGAACTCGATCCCAAGGTTCTGGCTTCACGCATTATCGAAAACCTTAAAGACAAACGAAAGGCACTAAAATGGAAAACAATGGAAAACTGATTATATCCGCCATCCTGTCTGCATTCCTGCTTCTTGGATGCGGCAAAGGCAGCGACAAGAAGGTGAAAATCGCCTATCTCCCGATCACGCACGCCATGGTCTTGCACGAAATGGCGAAGGACAAGACCTTGCCGTTCGAGCTGGTCAAGTACGGATCCTGGCCGGAACTTCTGGAT
>JAZUCR010000367.1:0-5373 GCA_045639225.1 Victivallales bacterium | reverse complement strand
CGCGCTGGCCATGCTAGGCTGCACGTTCTACCGCGATTCGATGACGGAACGTCTCTCTCCGATCGAAGAGATCGAAGGCTATATTCTGAATCATTATTCCGACGAGTTGGATTTTCCCGCTCTGGCCCGGCGTTTCGGCCTGAGTTTTGCCTCATTCCGGCGGAAATGGAAGGAACGCAATCCCGATCCTCCGGGCGAGACCGTATTGAAATTGCGGAACCGTCATGCCTGCGATCTGCTGCGCAACCGTCAGCTCAGCATCGGGGAAGTCGCCGAGCTCACCGGCTATCCGGACATCCGTTATTTCTCCCGTTTCTTCCGCCGGATGAACGGCATGACTCCCAGTGAATACCGGAATCAGGCAGAGAAGACGGAAGCGTGAGAATATTCCCATCCGGAATATCTGAGTTCGGATGAGAATAAGTCAGAGCAATTTTCGTGTGAGCGGACAACCGGATTTTTTTTCGGTTTTCAGCGGAGGTATGCCACACTGCCGGAACGGACCAGCGGGAGCACTACGACCGCGGGCAGGATCCGGTCGTCCCGTTTGACTTCCGCTTCGATCCCCGTGACCGCTCCCGCAATCGTGCCGGGCGTGACCGTCAATTCGGCGAAATCGCCGGGACGGGCGGAGGTCAGCATGACCTCGTTCCGGTCCGCCAGCCAGCCTTCCGGCAGTCTCAGACGGACACTGACGAGCATCAGTTCGGAATAATACGGTTTCATGCGGAATCTGATCCGGAGCGGTTTCCCTGGGTCGATATAGGGCCCGTTTTCGAATTCGAACGAGATCAGTCCCCACGGCTGATCGAAAGTGAGCTCATAGGGACGGATCTCTGTGATGAAATTTCTGAATTCCCGCAGCTGGAAATCAGAGATCAGATGATCTTTGTCGACCGAGGTTTCGCCATCGGTGAACTGCGCCAGTTTCGGGTCGGCAATCGCCGCGGCTTCGGCGCAGGCGATCACCCGGTCGGTAAGTTCGGTCAGGGTTTTGGGAACGCGTTTTACGCAGATCCGGCCGGTATTTTCAATGGAACAGGTCACGATCCCATCCCCGACCGGATCGGTCCATTTTTTCGGAATGCCGCTTTTCCCGAGGATGATACCGATCACCGCTCCGGCAAACCCGGCGGTGCAGTCGGCGTCGTCGCCGCAGTTGACGGCAAAGGAGATCGTCTTGCCGAAATCACCCTCGCCGTAGAGCAGGCCGAGAATGGCGAACGCGATGTTGCCCGGGGCCTGGAACCAGCCCAGGTCGGCGGTCTCTTTCACCACGGCGTTGCGGGCATCCGCCAGGGAATATCCCTTCGCGTGGAATTCGATCGCGCTGCGGACCAGCGAGGCGATGCGGGAATCGGCCGGGATCAGGGAAAGTCCGATCTCGATCAGTTTGATGATATCGCTTTCCACAAATGCGGCGGACTGCATCGCGGCGGTGAAGACTTCGGCGTAAATGCCTTCCCCGCAATGGTCGCAGCAGGCGTCGGCGTAGGCCGCGCGGGCCGCACGGACCGGAGAGCCGGGGAAGAAACTGGCCCAGATCTCCGAGCGGATCCAGGCGCCGTTGCTCCATTTCCAGCGATCGTTCCCGCAGGAACCGGAAAGCGGCGGCATGAGACCCATCCGGATATTGTTGCGGCAGACCCCGTATTCATTCCACGGGCCGGTGATCATTTCCGACCAGTATTCGGCGAGGATGCGTTCATTGACGTTCAATGCGCCGTAACGTTCCACTGCGGCCAGCCAGACCAGCTGCAGGTCGAGGTCGTCATTCGGCAGGTTGGCACCTTGGATTTCAGGCGGATAAAAAGAAACGGAGTTCATTTCGGTGCTCCATTCGTAAGGCGCACCCAGTGTTCCGCCGGCGGCTTTCCCGGTCCAGCAGCCGTAAACTTTGTCGCGATAGGTTTCCCGGTTCAGAATTTTTGATTTTACCATTTTTTCCTGTTCCTTTCAGATTTATGATTGACTATCGGGGTTTCGCCTGTATATTATAGCAGGATTCCGGCTTTCCGGCAAATCCTTGTCGTATAAATAAGTTGTCATATCGTCTAAAACCGGCGGTGCGGATGGATACGGTCGAATGGAATCGGGACTATGTTTCAGGCAGGCTCCAGTTCAATAAACTGCCGCTGGCCTGGAACTGCAAAGGGCGGACGCGGTGGAACCTGCTCCTGACCGATCAGGGCGAATGCACCGTCTGCAATGAATTCGGCGAATTGACCATGAGGAAGAATGACATGGTGATCTGCGCGCCATCGGAACACCGTTTTTTCCGGACCGCGGGCGTATGGCATTCCTTCTGGTTTCATTTCGATCCCGCGATACAGATACACTGGGAGGAGCCCCTTCGCGGAGTGTTCCGTTTCCAGTCTCCGGTCCGGCTGTTCCGCCGACTGCTTGCGGACGCCGTCGAAGCGCATCAGCTGATCCAGAGCGGAGACCGCCGGAATACGCTGCTGACCGAAAATCTTCTGGTCAATCTGATCCTGCGAGGCAATCTGTATTCGGCTGTCCCCGGACAGTCGGAAAAAATGCTTCAATGCGCGCAATATCTGGCCTCGGTCAGCGAACTTCCCGCCATGGAAGCGGTGGCCCGGAAATTCGGCATGTCCCGCGCCAAACTCTTCGCCGATTTCAAACGGGATTACGGAGTCGCGCCGCATACTTATTTCGAACAGAACCGACTGCGGAAAGTGAAGTATCTGCTGGCCAATACCGATCTGTCTTTTTCGGAAATCGCCTTTGAATGCGGCTATAAGTCGCTCAGTTATCTTTCCCGGCGGTTCCGCGCCGCCTGCGGCCGGAATCCCGGGGATTACCGGAAAAGCTGCTGGGGGAAAAATACCTAAAAATGCTTCCGCCGAGATCAGAACCTGCCGGGAAAAAGCGCCAAACTGATTTACAGGTTCCTTTGTCACTGGCTTTTCATGAAGATGGATGTGCCGGGCTGCGGCTTGGGCGAACCGGTCCGGGTCAGTCTGCCGTATGTGATCGCACCGTAATTTTGCCGCGCAGACTTTTTGTCGGACCAGTCGGACAGGTCGAATGCCGTGGAATATTGCGGCAAGACGCTTGACCACCGGGACAGCTGCTTTGTGATCGCACACGGTACCCCGGCTTCAAAGCATCAATTGAGCAGCCAATCAAGTACATTGAGCTTGCGTATGCCCTCGAAGTTATCCGATGGGTCTTCATCCAAGGTCAACAGAAACTTCGGGCGATGGTCGCGGATTTTCTGCAGAGGAGCAAGTTCCCGTCGGAGTGTTTCGGTGTCACGGACTGTCGCTGCGACCTGATAATACTGAGTTTCATCGGAACTTTCCGCCACGAAATCGACCTCCAGATTTCCGACTTTTCCGATGCTTACCTTGCAGCCGCGGCGAAGCAGCTCCAGAAAGACCACATTTTCCAGAATATGACCAACATCCTGCGAACGTCCTGAAAGAAGATGACGGCGGAGACCGGGATCGACCACATAATACTTCTCCATCGTCTTCAGCAGCTGTTTCCCTTTGACATCAAACCTTCCCGCCTTGTATATGAGAAAACTTTCCTGCAATGCGTCCAAATACCGCTCGATAGTCCTCGAATCCGATTTGCGTCCGTTGGATGTCAGCGTATCGGCGATTCTCCTCGTAGAGAGTTCGCTGCCGATGCTGTCGAACACAAATCTGGCTACGCTGTCCAGCATCATCGGATCGGGTATCTTCCGCCTCCGGACAATGTCCTTCAGCAGGATGGTACTGTAGATTCCTTCAAGGTAGTCCCCCAGTTCCCTCGGCGTGTCCAGCAAAGTTCCCGCATAAGGGAATGAACTTCCTCCGACATATTCGGCATAGAGACGCGAGATCTCCTTTCCACCCCGCATCTCAGCGAATTCCCGGAATGACAGCGGCAGCATCCTGATCTCTACATAGCGTCCGGAAAGCATGGTTGCAATCTCGTGAGACAGGAGATTCGCATTCGAGCCTGTGATATAAATGTCAACATTCGGGCGGATGTAGATGCTGTCGATGACCTCCGGGAAATCCTCGCACAGCTGCACCTCATCCACGAACACATATGTCATTTCGTTCGGTTTCAGCCTGCCCTTGATGAATGAATGGAGCGCATCGGGATCGCGAAGCGGTTTGTTGTCCATGTCTTCAAGGTTCACTGAAACGATGCATTCCGCGCGGACCCCTTGTGCATGAAGCCATTCCTGGTACATTTCCAGAAGAAAAGATTTACCGCATCTGCGGACGCCAGTGATGACTTTAATGACCTGCTTGTCGCGCCAACTGCGCAGCCGCTCCATATATTCCTTGCGCTCTATCCTCATTTGTCGCCTCCTATTTATCGACTTAATTTAATATAGCACACAAACTTTAAAAATCAACAGACTTTGTGTAATTTATAACACAAAGTTGTGTATTGTGTCAATTGGACTGGAATCGGCGGAGCCGGTGCGGGTTTCTGCGAACTTGATGGACATCATGGACTAAATGGCCATAATGGACAGACGCGCACTTCATGGTCGGGCGCGAGATGCCGGGTTTTCCGCGAACTTTTGCCGGACAGGTCGGACCAGCCGGACAGTTCGGACGCCGCGGAATACGATGGCATGACACGAGATCCCTGGGTGCGTTACTTCCGAGCTCGACCCATGATCCCCAGTTCACCGAAAGCAACTGACGCAATTACTCCAGATGTTCTTTTTCCCGTTATCCTGCCGGTTATTTCTTGAAAAAGCCGTTTTTTGTGCTACCGTTACCTTGAATTTCGAATGGAAAGGAAAACGGAAATGGTCGACAAGATACTGGTCCGCGGGGCGCGGGTGCATAATTTGAAAAATATCGATGTGGATATCCCGCTGCATAAGATCGTCGGGATCGCCGGGGTGTCGGGTTCGGGCAAATCTTCGCTCGCGCTGGGCGTGCTCTATGCGGAAGGTTCGCGGCGGTATCTGGAATCGCTGTCCACCTATACCCGCAGACGTATGACGCAGGCGGCGAAAGCGCAGGTGGATGAAGTGCTGTATGTGCCGGCCTCGCTCGCATTGCATCAGCGGCCCGGCGTGCCGGGGATCCGCAGCACGTTCGGGACAGGGACCGAACTGCTCAACAGTCTGCGTCTGATGTTCTCCCGGCTGGCCTGTCACCGCTGTCCCAACGGACATTATCACGGCCCCACGCTGGCGGTCGCGGCGGAGCAGGAACTGACCTGTCCGGAATGTGGTGTCAGATTCTATGCTCCGGGAGCGGAGGAACTGGCGTTCAACAGTCAGGGCGCCTGCCGCAAGTGCGACGGCACGGGAACGGTCCGGACGGTCGACCTTGCCACGCTGGTGCCGGATGAATCGCTTTCCATCGACGAGGGCGCGGTCGC
>JAZUCR010000366.1:0-5062 GCA_045639225.1 Victivallales bacterium | reverse complement strand
CCCCCCTTTTGATTTCCGTTTCCGATAACATAAGTCTTTTCCCTGAAAAGTCAAGCTCTTCAGATCAAAAATCCCCCGATGAACCGGTTGGTTCCTGGAAAACGCCGACGAAGATGGGGGACCGGACCGACCGACAGTGCGTGAGCCAGGCAGGAAAGCTCAGTTTCCATCGACATTATTTTTTGCTTCAGCGGATTGTTTCCTGAAAAAATACGTATAAAATACTCCGGGGGAGGGTTTGCAATTTGCTTTTTGCTCCTTGAAAAAGTAAATTATACGTCCCGGCCTGCGGCGAGCCCAACAGCAAACAGGTTGCCGTAGTTCCGGTCCGGATCCAGGGCCAGGTCATTGCCGCGGCAGGGGCCGTATGGCTTCCCGGACCAAATGTTTCCAGACAGAAAATCGTGGACCGGCTGGTCAAAACAGCGGAGCTTATCGAAGGCTTCATCAATGTCGAGAGTTTTTGAGGCGTTTCATAAAAGAAAGGACATGGGAAATGAACGTGCCTGCAATACCAGGAGTTGAAACGTTCTGGCGTCTGAAAGGTTTTTCCGATGGAAAGGAACAGATTTTTACCGCTCGGGATGCGTCCGTAACGGAAGAGACGGACCATTCCTGCGGCTGGCAATTCCCCGGAGGCCTGGAAGTCCGGCTCGGCAGGGATGATTCCGGCTTCCATCTCTCTTTCGATAATTGTCCTGCCGGGCTGGAGATCCGCGAAATGCAGTTTCCCGTCTGGCGCCTGGATTCGCCCGACCTGAGGATGCTGATGCCGAAATCCACCGGCTTTATGACCGGGCCGGTCCGGGATTGGTCGGAGGATGCGACGTTCACCTGTTCGTTTTGCCCGTTCCAGATGGCTGCCTGTTTCGGTCCGGACCGGAATATCCTGGTCATGCTGCCGGATGAGGAGCATTATCTCAAAAACATCAGGATTTGCAGGAATGGCGATTATTTCGAAACGGCGGTTTCTTTCTATGTCCCGCAGGAAAAGGAACCGGTCCGCTCCTGTGCCGTTCCGTATCCGGTCATTCTGGACGAATTCACCGGCGGCTGGTTCGATGCCGCGGAGCGTTACCGTCGTTTTGCCTGGAACACCGGAGAATACCGGAAGGCAAAGGAACATGTCAATCCGCTGAGGAATACCGCCATGTGGTTCTGGAACCGCGGCGGAGCGGACGAAGTCGGCGATCCGGTCATCCGGTTTGCAAAAGAATCCGGCCTGCCGGTCGCTCTGGACTGGTACTGGTGGCATCACAATCCCTACGATACGGATTATCCATATTACTGGCCGCCCCGCGAAGGCGAGGAGGTATTCACCCGGAAAATCGCCGAACTGAAAAGCAACGGCATTTTTACCCAGGTCTATACCAACGGAATGACCTGGGACATGGACAATCCGAGCTGGAAAAACGGCGGGGAACAGTCTGCGGTCGTTCTGGAAAACGGTGAGATCCTCAACGTTCCTTTCAACCGTTACAACCATCATCGGCTGGCTTTCATGTGCGGCGAATCCGAACCGTTCCAGCAGGTGATCTTCGAACAGGCGGCGAAGATCCGCCAGGCCGGACTGGATGGTCTTTACCTCGATATGTGCGGCTGTGTTTCCAACTTCTACCCCTGCTGGAATCCGCGTCACACCCATACCCGCGGCGGCGGGAAATACCATCATCAGGGATTCGTGCGGTATCTCGGGAAAGTCCGGGAACTCAATCCCGGATTGTCGCTTTCGACCGAAGACTGCACCGAAGAATATCTCGATCTCTTCGATTCCATGATCGTGCTGTGCCACAGCTGGGAACGGCTGACCGACGGACTGTGGATGAAATTCCGCGGCGATTTCGTGCCGGTGTTCCAGTCTCTTTACCACGGGACCGCCGCACTCTTCGGTTCGTATGCCGTCCCGGACGGCATTCCCCCGTGGGACGCCCGCTGGCCCGCCGAAGACCGCTGGCCTGAAAAAGAGGAAGAGGAATGGGAGAAACTTTACCCGGACCAGTTCTATCTGGAAGTCGCGCTCAATATCATCAGCGGGATGCAGCCTGCGGTTCATTGTCTGCGGAACCGCCACTGGACCGATCCGCGGTTCCGGGAAATCATGGATTTTCTGCTCGGTGCTGCCAAATTTTACGCAGGTCATCTCGACTGGCTGTTCGACGGGGAAATGCTCAACCCTGGCAAGCTCGCCGTTCCGCAGGTAACAGTCCGTTTCATGACCCGTTCCATCTACACGACCAAAAAAGATTTCAGGTCGCATGAACGTCCGCTTCCTGCGGTCCTTCATTCGGTCTGGCGCAGTCCGGAAGGCAAAGATGCGCTGTTCCTCGCCAATTATACGGCAAGTGAACAGCCATTCGAATTCGAAGGCATCCGGGGCAAGCTTCCGCCCAGAAGCTGGAAATGCATCCCGCTTCCTTCCGGAAAACGGTAACGGGAATGTATTTTATTTTGCGATGCAGGGACAGAAAAAGCGGCCCGGATTTGACCGGACCGCTTTCCCAACCGTCTTATTGTTGTTTGTTAAATGGAATCCGCAGAGCGGAAAACCGTTCATTTGAATACGGAATCGAATTTCTGTTCGGAGGAGGAGAAATCCAGCGAACGGGTGAATTTGGCGGCGTCGGCCGCTCCGAATTCACGGTTCATGCCGCAATCTTCCCATTCCACCGAAAGCGGTCCGGCATATCCGATTTTATTCAGCGTGCGGATGATCGCTTCGAAATTGATTTTGCCATGACCCGGACTGCGGAAATCCCAGCCGCGGCGGTCATCGCCGAAATTGAAATGCGAACTCAGAATGCCGCTTTCGCCGTCCAGCGTGACTTCCGCATCCTTGATATGGCAATGATAGATGCGGTCGGGGAACGCTTTCAGGAATTTCACCGGATCGACGCCCTGCCAGAACAGATGGCTGGGGTCGAAGTTGAACCCGAATTCGGGGCGGTTGTTCAGCGCATCCAGGGCGCGGCGGGCGGTATAGAGGTCATATGCGATTTCGGTCGGATGGACTTCCAGCGCGAACTTGATCCCGTATTTGGCATATTCATCCATGATCGGATTGAATTTTTCCGCGAAATACTTGAATCCGTTGTCGATATCCTTCGGACCGACCGGCGGGAAGCTGTAGAACAGATGCCAGATCGGGGAACCGGTGAAGCCGGTGACGACCTTGACGCCGAGGTTGTGGGCGGCTTTGGCGCTGGCTTTCATGCAGCGGATGCCCCATTCACGCTTGGCTTCGGCATTGCCGGCGTATTTTGCCGGGGCGAAGCAGTCGGAACGGCTGTCATTGTTCGGATCGCAGACCAGCTGTCCGGCAAAGTGATTGCTGATGGCCCAGAGCTTGAGTCCGTATTTCGCCATTTTGGCTTTCAGAGCATCGCAGTAAGCTTTGTCTTCGGCTGCTTTTTCGATATCCAGATAACCGCCGAACGTGGCGACTTCCAGTCCGTCGTAACCGCATTTCTGGGCGAGTTTGCACAGATCGTCGAACGGCATGTCGCTGAACTGCGCGGTGAAAAGAGTAACAGGTCTTCCCATGGTTTACCTCACGATTTTAGTCCATTTTTCAGTTCCGTGCGAATTGGCGACGATCGCCTCGAGGAAACGCATTTCCGCGACGCCGTCGGAGACGGACGGATAATCGCCGGGTTTGCCGGCGCGGATGGCTTCGGCGAACATCTTGTAGAGATTGGCGAACGCTTCGATGAAGCCTTCGGGATGTCCGGCGGGGAGCCGGGAATTCTGAGCGGCGGCTTCGCCGGTGCCGGGCCAGCCGCGGCGGAGCACCTGGATCGGGGCGTCGTTGGAGCGGATGATCAGGTTTTCGGGATCCTGTTCATGCCATTCGAGAGCGGCCTTGTCGCCGTAGATCTTGAGGATGAAATTGTTTTCTTCGCCGGTGGCGACTTCGCTGGCGAAAATGACGCCGCGGGCATCGCCGTCGAAACGGAGCAGCACGCTGCCGTCATCATCGAGAGCGCGTCCGGGGACGAAGGTGGCGAGTTCGGCGCTGACTTCGCGGATCGGCATGCCGGTCACGAATTCGATCAGGTTCTGGGCATGGGTGCCGATATCGGCCATGCAGCCGGAGATGCCGGCCTGTTTGGGATCGACGCGCCAGGCGGCCTGTTTGCCCGCATTGGGAGCGGCCAGCCAGCCGAGGGAATATTCCACATTGACTTTGCGGATGGTGCCGAGCTTTCCTTCAGCGATCAGCTGACGGGCCTGACAGACCATCGGGAAGCCCGTGTAGTTGTGCATGAGGCAGAACAGCTTGCCGGTCTTCTTGACCAGTGCTTCCAGTTCGAGCGCTTCGGCGGAACTCATGGCCAGCGGTTTTTCGCAGAGCACATGGAAGCCGGCTTCGAGGAAGGCTTTCGCCACCGGGAAATGAAATTGATTCGGGGTGCAGATCGCCACGAAATCGATCCGCTGATCTTCGGGCAGAGCCAGTTCGGCCTTGATCATGCTCTGGTAGTCCGCATAGCCGCGGGCGGGATCCAGATAAAGTTCTTCCGCGCAGGCACGGGATTTGGCCGGATCACGGCCGAAAACACCGCTGACGAGTTCGATTTCGCCATCCAGACGGGCGGCGATGCGATGAACTGCGCCGATGAATGCGCCGGGGCCGCCCCCGACCATTCCCATTCTGATTTTTCTTTTCATTGTTCGAGCCAACTTTCCTGTTTAATAAGTTGATAAACGGCTTCCGCGAAAAACATGTGTCCGGCGGGGTTGAAATGAACGCCGTCGGGCAGGATCAGTTCATATCTCCGGTCCCACATGAGCCGGTAGAGATCGAGCAGGGGCCAGCGGTTCTCCGCCGCAAAATCGCGGACGATCTGCCGCTGGGACTGCAGCCGGTCATCGAGTTTGCCGCCGGGGATGAGATCCCGCCAGGCATGCTGTTCGTCGATGATCGGCGGAAAGGTGATCATGACCACCTTGCAGTTGTTCGGAAGCCGGGACCTGAAATCCAGCAGGTGCTGCCTGAATTCGGCATCATCCACGCGTCTTTGCGGATTGCGCGGATCGTTGTTGTTGCCGCCGAATTCAAGCA
>JAZUCR010000365.1:0-4717 GCA_045639225.1 Victivallales bacterium | reverse complement strand
AGAGCGCCGGCCTGACCGGCGGTGCCGCCGCCGACGATGTTGGCGGAGATATCCAGCGCGGTTTCCATGCCGGTGAGCTTCAGCGGCTGCATGATGTAACCGCGGGTCGCATCGGAAGCAAAATATTTTTCAAAAGCTTCGTTGTTGACCGTGATTTTGCCGGAACCCGCGGCAATGCGGACTCTGGCGCTGGCGGATTTTCTGCGTCCCGTGGCGCAGATTTCAGTAGCAGTTGCGTTCATTCAGTATCTCTCCTTAGAATTTAACCGTTTCAGGGGTCTGCGCGGCATGCGGATGTTCCGCACCGGCATAGATTTTCATCTTGGCATACTGCTGACGTCCGAGACGTCCTTTCGGGAGCATGCCCCACACGGCTTCCTTGATCATCCGGGTCGGATTTTTCGCCCGGACCACATCCGCGGTCAGAATCTTGTGGCCGCTGCGATAGCCGGAGAAGGATTCATAGGTCTTGCCGGTGTCTTTCGAACCGGTGAGCAGAACCTTTTCCGCATTGATCACGATCACGAAGCATCCGGTATCAACATGGGGGGTATAGGTGGGACGGTCTTTGCCGCGAAGACAATTCGCGATTTTGACTGCGAGACGTCCCAGGGGAATGCCGGTCGCATCGACCACAACGTGTTTGCGTTCGATTTCGCCGGGTTTGGCCAAATACGTCTTCATTTCTTTTCTCCGCTTTTTAAAGCTGTTTTTACTTCAATACCAAAAACTTACAATTTTTTCAAAGCTGCTGTGCTGCCAGGCCACGGCGGCTCTGATCTGCTGACCATGATCGGGTAATACGGTCTTGCAAGTCATGTAAGTTACCACATTTTCAGGATTTTTCAAGTTTTTTTTCGTTTTTTTTCAAAAAAATGGAATTTTTCTTTTGACTTTCGTTGTTTCTGTGTTACAGTAGCTGGCAAACGGATCGTTTTCGCGGTCCGCGGTTTCTTCGGACGGCCTCGAGAGAAGGCCGCCGGGATTTCCGATTGCAGCGGAGATTCGACGGGGAAGCCAGTCTTTTCTCCGGACTTTAAAGGGAGATCAAAAAAGTGGGGGTGAAGACTTCGCGGTCTTCACCTTTTTTTCTTGCCCCTTTTCCGATCCCGTCCGGAAAATTCGGTTTATTTCTTGATGTCCCCGAACAGAATTTTTTCCATGTCGTAAGACGAGGCTTCCAGCGCGCCGTCGCCCCATTCCGGAGTCGCTTCCTTGCCCGGACGGCTGAACCAGAGCGATTCATCCAGACGGTCCATCTCGACCAGGTCCGGACAGATCACCATCGCTTCACTGGTTTCGAGTTTCCCGGCATGGTCGCCGCCGTATTTTTTGCGGGTCTCGGGTCCGCGGATCGGATGGATCCCGATCCAGTTGAACGGATTGTTGCTGCCGGAATAATAGGAACTGAATTTTTCGGTTCCCCACCAGCCTTCGCCGGATTCCTTTTCCAGCCATTCGAAAATCACATGACGTGCGGCGAACCGGAACGCCAGATCGGTCGGCATTCCCTGATCGAACCCTTCCGTCTGATGCGAGACGAACGCATGGATGTTGCGGAAGCCGACCCGCAGCAGTCCGCGGAAGATTTCCTCCGCCACGGGAATGATCTTTTCCGAATCGACCTGAATAGTGCCGTTGCGTTCGGGTTTAGCCACAGCGAGCGAGGCTGCTCCGTAATAGAACGGCGGAAGCACCACCAGTTCCGGACGGCGTTTTTCGATCCGGTTGATCGCGTCGATGCAGGTGAAGCAATCCACGCCCAGCGGGAGGTGTTCCGCATGATACTCGATGACGCCGAGCGGCAGCGCCACCGGATAGTTTTTGTCGATTGCCTCACGCACCTGGTAAGGCAGCATGTTCAGATATTGCATGATTTCACCCGATTTTGATGGTTTTGGTTTCTTTGGCGGCAAATGAAACATCGGCGCATTTCTTTCCATTGATGAAAAGACTTGTGCAATGATCGCGGTCCAGACCGTTCCGGACGGTGATTTCTCCCTTGTCCCAATCTGTTCCGGTCACGGTCACGCAATCCACTCCGAATGCCTGTTTGCGTTCCGGGAAGACCGCGATCCCGCCGAATTCGCGCAGAATGTCGCCGAGATAAATATACAGGTCGATGAACAGCGAATAACTGTTTTCCGGATAACTGTGCTTGTAGAGTCCGGATTCGTCGTCCATCTGCGGATTGTTCTCATAAATACTGTAAAGGATCTGATCCTTGTGCGGATTGCCTTCGAGACTCTTCTCGTCGCGGTGGAGCATGACCTGCCGGAAGGTGGCGATGCCGCGTTCCATGTAGATCGCCTTGCCGGTGGCGCGGTAAAGCCGCATCAGCAGATAACCGATCCAGGTGACGGACTGATTGCCGGTCGAGGTGCACTGGGTGCGGGAATAATCCGGCCAGGTGTAGTAGCTGGTGGCGATCATGCCGCGCGATTTCCAGCCGATCTGATCGTAGAAACTGCCCGGAACGTTCGGGATATTGTATCCCATCTGCATGATGTTGCCGTAGAGCTGGACTTTTTCCGCCGCCGCCAGCCATTTGGGGTCTTTTTCCTGATCGTAGAGATCCAGGAACGCCCAGAGCATCGTGCGGTAACCGTCCACATCCCAGAAGTCGGGATAATCGGTTTCGCAGCCGCCCATGGCAAAGAGCCCGAGTTCCTCGATATCCAGCAGACAGCGTTCGGCGGTTTTGAGGTAGGCGGCCCGCAGGCGTTCGTCTCCGGTGGCCTGATACATTTTGATGAGCGCGGGGATCCAGGTCTGGGTTTCGGAATACTGGCTGACCCAGCCGGCTTTTTCCTTCGGCGTGAGGTCGGCATTATACAGACGGCGGAAATGTCCGTCCGGCTGCTGCAGCTTCAGCACGTCGTCCGCGATCGTGAAGGGATATCTGGTCTGGAACAGCGTCTCGTCCTGCAGATACAGCGTCATGGCGTCGTAGATCATTTCGGGCAGGGCGAGGGAATCGAGCGCATCGGCTTCGAACGGGGCGCCCCAGCCGGTCTTTTCGCAGAACGGCATGATGTTGCGCATGAAGTCGCCCGTGTGGAAGGGGAAGGTCAGCTTCGAATTTCCTGCGTAGTGATTGTAAAGATAGAAATTCAGCAGACGGACGGTCCGTTCGCGGTATTCCGCCTTGCCGGTCTCTTTCCAGCGGCGGTAGAATTCATTGGCCTTGAGCAGATCGTATTCCAGCCAGGAACAGCCGAACTGATCCGGCGGACGGTAGCCGTTCTTGAACTGTCCGAAAAATTCCGAGAAGTAGTGGGCGGCGTAATGGTCGCCCTGTTCCACGCCTTTGAGCTCGGAACGCGGCCAGATGGAAATGTATTTTTCCAGGAAATCGGCCATGTCGGTCTGCGGGATATGGACCGGAGATTTATCGAGGTTCCATATCACGTTGGAAAGCACGCCGGCATGTTCTTCGCCGCCTTTGCCGAAGAACCAGAAATACCGCAGATTCAGCGATCCGTTCACGGGGGTGCGCAGCCGGAAAACATGCGCCAGTTCCGTATCGTCGCGCTCGGTTTCCGAGAGCCGTTCGATCCCGGTTTCCCAGTAGGCTTCGCCGAAATAGAGATGGCCCGAACAAGTATAGAAGATCCGGTTGTTCGAGGCGGTGCTGAGGTAATCGCTCCATGCTTTGTCGAACGGATAGGCGCCCGGATTCATTTTCCGCGAGATCCATTTATAGGAGACGTAAGTGAAATCGGCGACCGGCCCTTCGTGGAAATAGCTGGAACGGTAGACGGCACTGCCCGCGTTGCGGTAATGGATGTCGCGGATGAAATACAATTCCTTTTCCACCGGATCTTCGCCGACGGTGATCTTTTCGGTCCCCGCCGCCGTTTCGATGGTGATGCTGTCGGCGTGACAGGTTACTTTCTGCACGTCGCCGAGATCGGATTCGGCTTTTTTCCGCCAGAGACCGCGCTCGAAAATATAAGCGCGCAGCAGATTGCCGCAGACGACGACCGCCTTGTCGCCGCGGATCAGTTCCGCCTGACGCTCCGGCAGTTCTGGCAGCTTGTAGTTGCGCGCCCGGTTGGTGTAGTCAACGATCTTCTGTTGACGGATCATGATTTCTTCAAACATTTTCAGTAACTCCTGCTTTTTTGCGGGGCAGTCCGGAGCAGGCGTATTCGGCATCCGCTTCGGAAAGACCGCAGAATTTTATCAGATTGTCATAAACTCTTTTCATGGTGGCGAGACTGCCGGTGAGCTGGTCGGTGTCGGCGATATACAGGGCGCCGTTGCGGACGTCGAATTCCGCGGGAGTCCCGGCCGGATCGGGGAACACCAGCCGTTTGCCCGGGATCCCCGTGGCGGCACAGCCGTCGGTAATGGCGATGAAGCGTTCGCGTCCCTTGACCCGCCGGACGGTTTTGACCAGCTGCGGATTCACATGGACGCCGTCGCAGATCATCTCCACCGTAAGGTCATCATTGGCGAGGATCTCCAGGAACGGTCCGTCCGTGAAATACACGCCGTTTTCATTCCGGAGCGGACCTTCGCCGTTGTTGCAGAAATGGGTGATCGAGCTCACCCCTGCCGCCACGGCATCGCGCAGCACCTGCGGCGGACAGCAGAAATGTCCGGCGGAGACCGGGATCCCTTCCGAGGCGAAATATTCGATGACCGGCAGCGCACCGGGCAGTTCGGGAGCGATCGCCACATTTTTTATGATGCCGCCTCCTGCTTCCGC
>JAZUCR010000364.1:0-6096 GCA_045639225.1 Victivallales bacterium | reverse complement strand
TGTTCTGTTCCTGCGCCAGCCGCTCCGGCGCCGAGCCCAATACTCTGGTCTGCCCGGTCTGCATGGGATATCCCGGCGTCATGCCCGCGCCTAACCGCGAGGCGATCCGCAAGATCGTCACCGCCGGTCTCATGTGTTCCTGCGACATCCAGCGCAAAAGCAAATTCGACCGCAAGAGTTATTTCTATCCCGATATGCCGAAGAATTATCAGTTGACCCAGTATGACATGCCGTTCTGTCTCCACGGCAAAGTGCATATTTCCGGCACCGGTTTTTCCGGCGAGCCTCTGCCCGAAAAGGATATCCGCCTGACCCGTATCCATCTGGAAGAGGACGTGGCCAAGCTGACCCATTTCGGCACCCACAGCGGAGTCGATTTCAACCGGGCAGGCGTCCCCCTGATGGAGATCGTCAGCGAGCCGGACATGCGTTCACCCGATGAAGCTTACGCCTATCTGACTTCGCTCAAACAGATCATCCAGTATGCCGACATCAGCGACTGCGACATGGAAAAAGGTCAGATGCGCTGCGACGTGAATATTTCCATCCGCGAACGCGGTTCCGAGAAATTCGGCACCAAGGTCGAGCTCAAGAACCTCAACAGTTTCCGCGCCGTCCACCGCGCAATCACCTACGAAATGAAACGGCAGATCCTGATTCTCACCGAAGGCGGCACGATCGAACAGGAGACCCGCGGCTGGAACGACGACGTCGGCGATTCCTATTCCATGCGCGGCAAGGAAAACGCCCATGATTACCGTTATTTCCCGGAACCGGACCTGCTCCCCGTGGAGTTCACCGATGCGGATATCGAGGAATTCAAACGCAATCTGCCCGAACTGCCGTCCGACCGCCGCAAACGGTTCATCGATCAGTATCAGGTGACCGAATACGATGCCCAGGTGCTGACGCAGGAAAAGCCGTGCGCCGACTATTTCGAAGCGGCGGCATCCAAATCCCAGGCGCCGAAACTGGTCGCCAACTGGATCGTCGGCGATCTGATGCGCGAACTTTCCGAATCCGGACATACTTTTGCGGATTGTCCGCTCCCGCCGGAAAATCTGGCGGAGATGGTCGATCTGATCCACAAAGGCACGATCAACGGCAAGATCGGAAAAACTGTTTTCCCGGAAATGTTCGCCACCGGCAAGAAGGCGGCGGACATCATCAAGGAAAAAGGCCTGGTGCAGGTGTCCGATGAAGGTGCAATCCTGAAATTCATAGAAGACGCGATTGCAGCCAATCCCGCACAGGTCCAGCAGTATCGCGAAGGACGCAAGAACGTATTGCAGTTCTTTGTGGGACAGGTGATGAAAGCCAGCCGCGGCAAAGCCAATCCGCAGACGGTGCAGAAACTCCTGGCCGAAAAACTCGGCTGAGATTTGGAAATAGGCCGAATAAGCCTGATAGGCCGAATAAGCCGAATAGGTAAGCAGCGGATGATTATCCTTTCCCAGCCCCATCTGCCTATCCGGCCTATTGGGTCTATCCGGCCTATTGTTATTTCCATTCTTTCCAAAGAGTTTCCCGAACTTCCATGCCGTTGAAATTGACCATGCGCAGGAAAAGGAAATCTCCGGCAAATATTGTACACCATTTTTGAATAATTACAAGTGGCTTTTCCCAATCCTCCGCATAAAATTCGAAGGTCACGCTTTCTCCGTGACAACGCCAGCGCATGACCGGCGCATGACGCCAGACAAAGGTCAGAAGCGTTTCGCGGTCTGCGAAATGCGGGAACTCGGCAATGACATCATCCGGCACGCCGAGCCATTCCGCATTGTTCCCGCGCCGCAGCCACCTTTCGTGCTCGTCGATCTGGAACCAGATCCCGGTTTCGTAATTTCCCCAGAAACCTTCTTTCATGATCTTTTTCCCTCGGCGGGATTGAGCTCCGATTTGCCAGTCACATATTCCGCATAAATCTTGTCAAATTTTTGTGCATTATGGTCGATCGACATTTTGCCGAACATGTTGGACGATTTCCATCGCCGCTGCGCCAAAAGAAAAACAGCAGCGTCTTTGGGGCTGTTCCGGAGCAATCTCAGCACACATTCACAGTTGCTCCAGGTAACGGCTTTGATCGCGGGCATGAACGGTGCGAAAAAGGCTTCCGCATTTTCTCCTTTGAATTCGTAACTTTCCGGCTCCGCCAGTTTCAGCATTTGTGCAAAAACCTGCCGCATTTTTCCTTCTCCTTCGATGTCCACCACCAGCATATCATCGTTATGCCGGGTCGTGCCGCATCCCGAGCGCAGGAATTTTGCTTCGGCATACTTGATGATCTTCGGGTTGCCGCGGACAAGTTTTTCGGAAAAGCGGAGACAATCGAATGCCGCAAACCATTTCTTCAGTCTCGGATCGAGAAGTTTTTCCGCCCAGACTGCCGCGAGATTGTGAAGCAGCCGTTTCCTTTCCTGACGAAGGCGGATCGATTGTTTCATTTCTTCCATGGAGGTATGGCGGCGTTCGAGATCCTTGAGCAGAAGTCTCCGCACATGGGCATTGGGAACGAGATTGCGATGCATGTGTTGAAACAGCTGATGATCCCCTGAATTATCTTCCAGATAACGGTTGAAATACCAGTTCAACACTTCTCCCACCGCTCCGGAGCGGCTGATCCCAGCCGTGCAATGGACGAAGATCGGACGCGGGTCCTTGATGCAGACAAAATCCACGATCTGTTTCGCCTGTTCCGGCGTCATGGCATGGGGCTGTCCTTCGTCAACGTCATCGAAATAGAGAACGAGCAGATTCTCCGCATGGAGAAATTCCTCCGAAAACGGCGGCGGTTCCGCTGGAAAGCTGACGCTGTTGATGGAGATGATCCGGCTGGTCCGGAAAAAATGACGCTCCTGCCAGCTTCCTCGCGCAGCCTCAAAAAAAGTGCGTGCTCTGACGTAAATTTGCATGTTTGCTCCTTTAGTTTGGTGGATATGCCTTATAAGCTGGATAGGCCCAATAGACAGAGGTTTATTGCCTATCCGGCTTATCAGGCTTATTCGGCCTGTTCTTATATTCCCGCGCCATATTGCCGAACATCCCGCCGCGCGGCGGCGGATAGCGCAGACATTGTGCAGTATAGCGCCACTTCTCCCACAGACGAAGCGGACCGCCGACCAATGCCCAAAAAAGCAAGTAAAAAATCCCTTCAAGCAGCGCCAGCAGATAATATCCGACGGTAATGAGCAGTTCCTTCATTTTTTCCTCCATCAAAAACCGATCCGATGAGCCTTACGGTCCTGCTTGCTTGCGGACTCCTGTTCCAAAGCCGCCAGGTATCGCCGATTATCGGCTTTTCCGCCGAGATAGAACAATCCCTGCCGCACGGTCCGGAAATCCCCCGGCGCAAGATTCGGGATCCGGTTCAGCTGCTCGCATTCCTCTGCGGACAGAGCGGCATGGAACATTTTCTCGAAAAACAGCTTTTTCCCGTTGTCGTCCAGATAGTCGAACTGCAGTTTGTAAGTGAATCTCCGCAGCGTGGCGCGGTCAAGATTGGCGGAGAAATTGGTCGCTCCGATCATCACTCCGCTGAAGTTTTCCATGCGGTGCAGCAATTCGTTGACCTGAGAAACCTCCCAGCTTCGCTGCGCCCGTTCCCGGTTCTGCAGCAAACCGTCGATTTCATCGAAAAAGAGGATGCCGCGTTCCTGTTCCGCTTCTTCAAAGGCGGCGGCGATGTTCTTTTCCGTGCCGCCGACCCACATGGAAAGAATGTCGCTTCCCATTTTCGTGACCACCGGGACTTTGAGTTTATGACCGAGGTATTTGACAAATTCGGTTTTTCCCGTTCCCGGCGGTCCGGAAAGCAGCAGATTCATGCGCGGTTTATCCGGATCGTCCGCATTGTCCGCAAGGTATTTCCCGACCGCCGATTCGATTTCGGCAAGCGCGATATCCCCTTTGATGTTCAGACCGTCAAGCTGATAATCGGACATGAAAGCATTTTTTTTCTGGACCGGCGACTGCATCAGCTGACAGTGCGGCTCCAGAATCTTGGCAATCTTCTCTTCCGGAGTTTTCCCGGAAACAGCAGGATAATTCCGCAAGGCGAGTTCCACGCCGCCTGCCGAAACCGCATATCGGGCGGCAAGATCGTCGATCACCTTGTCCGGCAGGTCAATCTGATGCTTTTGCGCCGAATTCTTCCAGATCGCGGCCCGCTGTTTGGAGGAAAACGGCTTGAACTCAATCGAATAATCAAACCGCCTGCGGCTGGACGGATCAAGGGCAAATGCCGGGGTATTGGCGATCCAGATGCAGGGAGTTTTCACGCTGTCCATGATCTGGTTCAGCTCACCTTTGTCCCCATTGGTCCTGCGGAAACCGAAGAAATTCATCTCCGCGCAATCCAGCAGTTTGTCCGCCTCATCGATCACAATGATGGATTTATCTTTGTCCTGCTGCAGCTCGCACACCTGAATGGCGGTGAAACGATTAAACTCGTTTTCGATGAAACATGCCTGTCTGCCCAGCCGTTTCGCCAGAGATTGCGCGAATGAAGTCTTTCCCGTTCCCGGCGTCCCGTAAAAAAGAATGTGAAGACCCCCCGTCCGGTTTTTGTCCGAAAGCAGCGAAACAAGCAGTTCCCCGTGTTTCCCGGAAAGTTCTCCGAAATATTTCCATGGGAGAGCCGATTCTTCCCGGGTGCAGTAATATTTTTTGTAGAGCGGCGTTTTGTCCGCCCCGCTGAGAAACGGCAGGAGCTTGCGGTTGAAATCCAGGTCTTCATCGATGCATTCGAGTTTGCGCAGACGGGATTCTTCATTGCTGATCTGCTGGAGTGCCCCTTCTTCGATGCCGAGCAGACTGGCAAATCGGTTGAACTTCCCGTAGGAAAGTTTGCCGCGCAAGCCATCGCAGGACCAGAAACCCACTGCCATGCGGCTCAGCAGCAGGAGATCGCATTCCAAATCGGAAAGTTTGAAAAACGCCTTCAATTCCTGAAACCGCTGTTCATCGGGAGCCGGGTCTTCTTCCAGCGAAGCCTGAAATCCGGCCAATTCGGAATCCAGATATTTCATCAGTTCGGCGCGGAACTTCTGATTGGTCGCGGGATGTTCCCACAGCCGCAGGAGGATCATATCCGGGTCTTCGCTTTCCAGAACAATTTTCTCCCCCTTTTCCAGCCTCAGAACCACGCGGCGGATGGACGGTGCCGCGGATGCATTGAAAATCTGCCTCAATGTTTTCAAAGGAATACGGTCGGCAACTGGCGTGAAGAAATCCTCATCCTCCAGATGTCCCTGATGTCTTTCCAGAAAATTCCGCATGAAACGATAGACGGATGCCACAAAATACCTCCGGCTGTAGTCGAGGCTGCGGTTGCTCATAAGGTTTTTTCTCCATCCGGATGAGAAGCGTGTCATATTCGGGTCCTCCTTTGTATGTTTACAGTCTATTATAAACAAATCGGGTGGACAAAAGGTGTCCGCTGCTGTCCGCTGCCGTTTATTCCCGAATCCAATTCATGAAATCATCCAGCGGACAGAATTTCACTTCCGCTTTTTCATCGCCGGGCGCAGGTTTCATATTGCATTCGTTCCATGCCGAATAGCAGATCATCTGATGCCACGACAGATTATCTTGCAGTCTATCAAGTATCTTTCGGAGCTTTCGGTCGTTGTCGGCAGCCTCTGACACAAAAACCTCCGCCTTGGCAGCGATCATCCCATCGTGATCAAAAACAAACATGCACCTTCCGCGGGGATAGACGAAGGAAATATCGAATCCCGCCGCATCGGGAAAGTATTTTTCCGCAGCATAACAGCACATGAGGAGACTGAATGACTGGTCGATCTGTTCCGTAATGTTTCCGGGACAGGACCCAAGCGGCAAAAATCCGAGTTTGCCGAATTTCATCTCCCGGAACAGCGTAACAGGGTCTTGAATTTTTCGGATCTCAGCCATTGCCAGCGCCATTTTGTTTTTGATTTCCCGTTTCAGCAGGCGGAGTTTTTCATGCGTATGGTGCTCGTGGACAGAAAAGACCTCATCGGTCGTATACAAGTAAACCGGGAAAGTCTTTTCACCGAAAAAATGATCACGGACAGTAAGCTTCAAACTATAATCCGCCAGTTTTGAAATTTCTTT
>JAZUCR010000363.1:0-6610 GCA_045639225.1 Victivallales bacterium | reverse complement strand
TGGTCATGGAACTGCCGAACGGATTGGCGCCGTTATTGAAATCGTTGGCCAGCAGCGCACCGTCCAGGAAAGCCCGGTCGCCGGTCAGGGCATGGGCGGCAACCAGAGTGCGGGCGCGCACCAGAGGATGGAATGTCCCCCAGCTCATAGTGTGGACCCAGCCGTCCCGCGGGCCATGCCACGGAATACGGACAGGATAATTCTCTTCCTGCTGGCGCAGCATCAGATCGGCAGCGGCGATCACGGCTTTCCGGCGGGCGGTCCGCAGTTTGTCGATAATGACGGAATCGACCGGAAAAATCTCCATTTCCATCCACAGGAAGGGCGACCAGCGCCAGGCATTTTTCTTCATGCTTTTCTGCGCGTCAGGCACCGCGGCCTCGACTTTGTGGAGATAGTTCGGATCTTTGGTAAGCAGGAAAAGATTGTATCCGGCTTTCACCAGGAGTTCAGGTGCCAGCTCCGGTTCCTCGAGATACCGCAGCGATTTTCTGCCCATGTAGAAAAACCGCACCGGCCGTTGGGGAGGACGGATCGCAAAATTCCAGGCGAGCCGCGCGGAATCCATGAACTGAGTCATGTACTTTTCCGCGCCGGCTTTGCGCATGCCCAGCGCCAGCAGCGATGCATACGCGGCATATTCCAGCGTACTGTTCCGCGTGGCACAGGAAACGTAATAAGTCAGCTGGTCGTCCGAAGCCATGCCTTCTCCGGGACGCGGATGACGGGTGGTCTCCACCCAGGTTCCAACCCCGCCGTCGGGGTGCTGTTTCAGCCGCAGATGTTCAAGTCCCCAGCGAGCCTCGTCCAGAATATCCGGAATCCCGTTGCCGCTTTCCGGGATGTTCAGCTGTCCATCGGAGAAATTCCCCGGCTTGAGCAGGTAGACCATGGTCAAATCGCCGACGATGCCCAGATGCTGCGGTCTGCGGTCCCAGTCAGCCGCATCATGCCAGCCGCCGGGAGCATCATACCGCTTGGGAACCACGAGAGAATTCTGCCGGATGAGCTCGAAATGATTGACTTTGACGCTTTTTTTGGAAGTGTCGAAAAAACCGTATGGCCGCTTGTCCGACCCTTTTCCGTAATGGGCGTCCGCCGGCGGGAAAGTGCCTTGGAAGCAGGTCGGATGACAGGCTTTCTGGATCCAGTGTGTATGAGGCGGTCCTTTGGCGATGCCGCAGCGCTGGTGATACAATCCGCGGGCATGGATGAAAAATGCTTCCGCCATGGTATTGTCATCGATCCGGAACGGATAGCTCGAGCCGAATCCGGGAATGACCAGCGCATATTTCCCCGGCTGGGAGAACGCGGAAAAATCCAGTTCCAGAACTTCTTCGCCCGTGAACGGTATGCCGCTGACATTGACCGGATCCGCCGGACGCGCTTTCAGCGTGCCCGAAAAAACATTCTTGCCGCTGCCCTGATCCACCAGATGAAACGGTTTTCCGTTCATGGTCTGATGAAGCTTCAGGGGGCCGGCGGTTCCGAGCCAGGCGCCTATATAAGCATACTTGCGGCCTTTCGGCAGATAACCGACCTGATTGATCTTGAAAATCGGCGTCGGATCGTTCTGACGCCAGACATAGTCGAGCTGCTCGCCGGCAGGAAGCGTGATCGTGATTTTTTCGCCCTCGGCCAGAGGTCGGTTCAAACGCAGATACAGATAATGTGCGACATCCGCATTGCGGGAAAGCCGTATGGTCCCGGTTTCATCGGGGAAGCGGGATTGTCCCACCGGACTCAGCCAGTAACCGGTTTCGGTCACGGAAACGGGAACGGCGGATTGCGAGTTCAGTTTGACCTGCGGCTGATTCAGCAGCAGGGAGGCGATTTCCGGACGGTATTGGGCAATCGCCTCGGTTCCGGACAAATGAAATACCTGATCCAGAGCCCAGCGCGGGGGTTTCCGCCAGAAAGACTTCCGCCGTTCGGCAAAACGTTTACGGAACAGCTCTTCCTGAACCTCCGTATAATCACCGGTCAGAGCGAGCGTGGAAGGGCCCAGAGCGACACATTTCCACTGTCCGCGGACCGGCGCCGCGCATACCTCGGCGAGCAGCAGAAAAAAACAGAAAAAGACAACTGTCAGCCGAACCATTTCCGCAGCCTTTTCATGATTTTATACCGGAGACTCACCGGATAGCAGAGCAAGGAGCACAGCTGCCGGTTTTCACGCTTGAGACAGGCGGGGATCTTCCCGGGCATCTGCCAGCCCTGCGACTGCGCAAATTCCACTACGCTGACATAATGATCGAAATGCCGGATAGCGGAGGGCGGCCAGCCCTGCCAGGGTTTCGGCTGTCCGATGAAATGAATAAAGATCTCTTCGGGATCCTTGTCCAGCCGGTAAGTCTCCGCCACGCGCGGGGCCTGCGGGAAGAAGGCAAGACAGCTGTTCATCACCGATTCATCCAGCTGATGATAATATTTCAGCGAAGGATCGACCACGCCGATATTGTTCGCCGGCAGCACGGACATCATCTGTTCGTGCCATTTCTGCAGGAACGGGCGGGCGGACTTGTGAACTGAAAGGAAACATGCCGAACAGCTGCGCGCAATGCGGGGAGTATCGAGCCCGCCGACATTTTTCTTCCAGACCTCGAGCACCGCCTGCGGGATCTGATGGCCGTCTTCACCATAAGTATAACCCTTGAATGCCTGAGGCTGTTCCTCGGCACTGCGCATGCGGACATGGATCTGATCGGGCGTTTCCGGAATCAGCCGCCCGGAGCAGTTGCCGACAAAGAAACCGTCGCCGTCGACCCAGGTGATGTAATCGGTTTCCGCCTGAAGCATCGCCAGGGCTTTGCAGCAGGTCAGAGAACGGCGGAAATCATCGAGCGGGAACAGCCGGACATCGCCCAGCTGAGTCAATATGGCCGCACTTTCCGAATCGAACTTTTTGGTTGCAACGATCACAGGTTCATCCATTCCGTTTTTGCGCAGGGACGCGATCATCAGGAAGATTCCCCAGAGATAATTGCGGTCGCCCGCGGTCACAATCGTGTTGTTTTTCATGCTTTTTCCTCAATTTGAACGGGATCCGGCTGCGGAACTTCAGCAGCTTCGATCAACTCCCGGTAATGACGGTTCAGATAACTGATAAAGGCAAATATGGTGATCAGCAGCATAAAATTGATCTGCTGTTTCAGGACCCATTCCAGACAGGACTGCATGAAAATACCGGTCATGCCGCCCAGAGCGCCGGCAGGAATATAGAAAAACTGAGTATTGCGCAGGAGACGCATCAGACGGATCGCGGACAGGAAATAAAACCCGAACCAGGAAAGCAGCACGAGGAGACAGGGGATGCCGCACTCCGCCCCGACCAGCAGATAGATCGTCTCCACGATTCCGTCTTTGTAATCTTCATTGTAACGCATCGCCTCGCGGTGACGGCTGTATTGATACGGAGGATTGATTTTGATACCCCAGTTGTTGATCCCGACTCCGGCGAAAGGATGATCTTTCATCATATTGATTGCAGCGATCGCGAAATTCTTGCGGGTCTGCCCGGAAGATTCGGGCGCCTTTTTGAACCGTTCGATGATCCGCGGCATGAACAGAGCCAGGGCGATCAGTCCGATGAACCCCAGGAACATGGAAATATAAATCTTGCGCACGGCGAATTTATAACGGATCGAACCGAGAAGCGTAATGAGACCGGCAATCGGATAACAGGCAAGTGCGCCGCGGGAATAGGTGCGGACCAGCGCGATGGAAGCCATGCCGAAAGCGGCCAGAAAAAAACGGCTCCGCATCCCTTCCGACCGATTGAAATACCGCGAGAAGAAAATCATGCCTGCCAGCTGCATATACATGGCCAGACTGTTCTGATGCGGAAAAAGTCCGTAGGCCTGATAGATCCCCCGGAAATGCTGGCGGATGACCACGAAGAAATTGACAAACACCACGGCCATGATCCCGTAGAGGATCATATCGAAATCGCCGCCGCTGAATTCCAGATAATGATACACGGCAAGGAAGACCAGATAGATCATGATCATTTTCCACAGTTCGAAGAAACTGAACAGACCGCTGGCCGCGTAGTTCAGAGACGGCAGACTCAACAGAAAATAGAGCAGGTAAAGACGGCTGCCCCAGTCGGGAAACAGTTTCCGGGGACCGCGCATGATCGTCAGCGACAGCAGAATGATGAAAGCCGTTATATAGATGATCGAGATTTCCATGCCGCGGGAAGTGCCGCGGTAATCCTCGTTGGAAAAAAAGTTGATCGCCGTGGAATTGAACAACACCAGCGGCACTGTCAGACCGAGAACAGCCCACCGGAACAGCCGCCGGTTGCACAGCAGCATCACGGTTGACGGCAGTATTGCCAAAATCGCGGCAATGAAAAAAAGATATTTCATTTTCAGAAATTGCCGGACATCCAAGTTGCCGGCGTTATCAGCATGTTGATCAGCTGGGCAGTCGGCATCAGCTTGTGGATGAACACGTTGTATTCGGAAATATTGTCCTTCGGAATGTATACGACGTCACCGGGTTTGATAGCAATATTCGGACGCTCGCCGCGGAGAATGCCGTCGAGATCGATTTTATACATGGTGGGATTGTTCAGACCGCCGCGTATGATGATGGCATGTTTCCAGTGGGTATCTTTCAGCCAGGCGCCCTCGGAAAGGAGTTCCAGCAGACCAAGCTGAGGATTCCAGATATGCCGTCCCGGCCGGTTCACCTCGCCGGCCACGAACACCACGCTGTTTTCACGGGCGGCAATGAAAACATAATCGCCGCGGTGCAGCTCGAGATTGTGGAGCGGATCCCCGCGTTCTATCGCGGCAATGAAATCAACCGGGAGAATCTTCTTGTCCCGGACGAAAATCGAATTTTTAAAATCGGCCGCGGAGTAGTTCTGTCCATCGGAAAAGCTGGAAGCGGCGCCGCCGGCTTTGGCAATCAGATCGGCCAGCCGCATACCGTCGGCGATCGGATAAATCCCGGAATGAGAGATGGAACCGGCGATAGTGACATTTTCCGAAACGATCTCATACGGCGAAATACCGACTTTGGGATTGCGGATATATTTTGACAGCGCGTCGGCAACCTTTTGACTGGCCTGAGCCAGAGTCAAGCCGGAAATCTTGATCTGACCGATCAGCGGCATTCCGAGGTATCCATCGGGAGTGACCACGGTTTTGACCGTAAGATCGGAATGACTGTAGACTTTGACATCGAGCTTATCGCCGCCGTTGATGGTATAAACCGGTCTCGGCGATTTGGCAGCTGCTTCAAGTATTTCCAGCTGTTTTTTCCGCTCCTCCGGGGACATTTCCGACTTAGCCAGCAGAGCATTGTGCTTGGAGTCCAATTCGGGGATTTTATCATAGTTGCCGGTCCAACGGTCGTAACAACCGGTCAGAGAAAGCATCAGGAATGCGGCCAGCAGCATTCCGGCCGGAATGCGTGGAATCATGATTGAGCCTCCTGGTTCAGATCTTTATTCAGGATCTTTCTGCTGTGTTCGGTCAGAATGGTCATCACCGGAAGCTGGATCTTGAATTGAACGGAGAGCAGATAGCGCAAATCCCGACGGCGGGTCTTACCGGCTCCGACAGCCACAATCATGCCGTCGCAAATCTCGGGGATCTGTTCCAGCAGCAGTCCGGCGCCGCGCATGCCGAAAGCACTGCGGATGAAAATGTAATCATATTCCTGCTTCAGCGTCTGGAAATCATTTTTCAGCAATTCCAGTTCGGTCGGAGCGAAAAATTTCTGGCTGGTGAGCGGCAGATAGGCTTTGCCTTTGGAAAAGGTTACGATCATGGTCTTGGAGTCCGGATCGGGGATGACAGGAAAATCCTCGGCCAGAACCAGATCCATCAGCAGCATCCGGCGTCCGGACATGCCGAAATTCCATTCGAAGAAATCAAACAGCTTGGGTATGATCTTGCCGCCCGGCAAAGTATCCGTAAAGATCACATGCAGCCCCATCGCATGGAAATTATGGAAGATTTTATTGAGGATGACCGTTTCGAGTTCTTCAGAACTGAACAATTTTTCGGAAGCAGGAAGTTCGCCCAGATAAGAGAACTCGTTATAGAACTGCAGTTCATGAGCATTGGCCACATAACCGAAGAAGAATTCCAGCAGCACGATCAGAGAGGCGGCAAAACCGGTGATCGCCACGGCGGCAAAAATACAGACGGCCAGTTTCTTTTTGGCGAAGGGCCGGTTGCCCACCGCGGCACTGGCTTTCTCATTGACGAACAGGTCCTCTTTCACCATGAGGAGCATGTAATTGATTTCGGAAATGGATTCTTCCAGCCGCGTGAGGGAATCCTGCTGCATACGCCGCTGCTGCATGAGCAGCTGGAGTTTCGGCTGATATTCGGTCATCAGCCGGAACCGGTTCCGGCAGTCGGCGATCTCACTGTCCAGGACGCGCATTTCATTTTCCTTGACTTCCAGTTCCGCCAGCAGGGTTTTCTGTTCGGCACTCAATTTTTCCGCCTTCGAAATCAGGGAATTGTCAAAGGCTTTGATTCCTTTCGACCGGAGAAATTCATCCATTCTTTTCTGCGTGGCATTCCGACGGGAAAGAATAGCGATCATCTTCGGATTTTCCTCCGTATACATCTCCGACGCT
>JAZUCR010000362.1:0-3562 GCA_045639225.1 Victivallales bacterium | reverse complement strand
GCGGTCGTTGAAACCCGGCTCATACTCCATCAGATCTCCGATCACCAGCTCGTTGAATTCACAGTTGCGCAGCTGTTCGGTAAAGAAAAACAGATTTTTCTGCGGCACATCGGTCGAAATAAAACCGTAGCCGCCTTTCAGCTGAACGATCCGTCCGCGTTTCCGGATCGGATCGGAAAACGGCTGCTGCTCCTGCCGCAGCTCGTCTTCATACTCTTCCGACGGCTCCTGATAATTGTCGTGGACGTTGTTCACGAACAGGAGATCGGGGGTGATATCCGGGAAACGGACCGTGCCGTTGATGAAATCATGCATCCGCAGCGGATAGGCCGCTTCGTTCAGCAGGCGCGTCGAGGTGCTGGTATAGCGAGTGTTGCCGTTTTCGTCAGTGTATTCGAAATCCCAGCCCAGCACCATTACCCGGGTCCCCAGGGAATTCAGTTTGCGCACCAGCGGGATATAATCTCCGTCGCTGGCGATCAATACCACTACATTGAATTTTTTGAACAGGGTCAGTTCCAGTGCTTCCAGCGCCAGCGAAACATCCACCCCTTTTTCGCCGCTGCGGGTGATCGGCAGATAATGGGTCACAATGCCTTCCCGCATCAGAATGTCATCGAAAATCCGTTCATTCAGCAGTATCTGGCGTTCCTTGGCTTCCAGTGCCGGCAGACGTCCCCGGAAATAGTGGCAATCCACGATCTGACAAAACGCCGGACTGGTTTTTTCCTGCAGCGCGATATAACGTTTGATGAATTCATGGATCCCGGGAATGCTCAGACGGGATTTTCTCGCATGTCCGTAGCAATAATAATTGCTGACATGATAAAAATAATTGCCGTCGTAGAAAATCCCGATTCGGGACAAAAACCGTTCTTTGGTTTCAATCATTTTCCCTGTTTCCTGCTGCATTCCGGTCTGAATGACCTTAAATAAACACCAGCGTAATGTACCCCCGGTTTTCAGTAAATTCAAATCTTTTACAAAAAAAAGTTTTTTTTCCCGCTGCCGGTTGATTTTATCCCGATTTATGATAGAGTTACTGAACCTACAAGGAGAATATTCCATGAAGACTGAAGATCTGAAACTGACTGAAGCCGAATCGGATCCCTGGATGGGCGGGACCCGTCATCGGTTTGTTTTCGCCGGGCATGAAGCCTGGGTGGTGGAACCCCCGGATCCTGCGCCCGGCAATCCCTGGCTTGCCGTGCCGGAATGGCCTTCGGCTTTTCCCCACCGCAACGGCGTCAGAGAACTGCTGTCGCTCGGTTTTTATATGGTCCATGTCAATCTGTTCGGAATGTTTGCCAATCCCGAGGCGGTCGGCATCATGCATGATTTTTACAACTGGATGCGGGAACGCGGTTTTGCCGCGAAGGGGGCAATGATCGGGATGAGTCTCGGCGGCCTTTATTCCTTCCGTTTCGCCGCGACGCATCCGGAATGTGTCGCCTGCATCTATGCCGACGCTCCCGTCTGCGATCTGGCATTCGGAATCAAAACCAATCACCGCGTGGATGGCATCAAATCCGCTTACCGGCTCCAGTCTGTGGAAGAGATGAAGGATCATCCCCTTTCTCCGGTCAATAACTATCTGCCCATGGTCAAGGCCGGTATTCCCGTATTGATGATTCTCGGATTGGATGACAATATGGTCGATCACAAGGCTAACGGTTCGCTGCTGGCGGAACGTTATACGGCTGCCGGCGGTTCGGTGAAGGTGATCGGACGTCCCTGCTGGGGTCATCATCCGCACGGATTGGATGATACCGCGCCGATCGTCAATTTCATCCTCCGGAACTGCCATAATCAGATGCATTGACCTGGTCAGCTGTCCTCTCTCTTTGCTGCTGAAGACTGCTTATTTTTTCCCGGCGGCTTTCTGCAGGATCAGTGTGGTGGAATGATCCGGCACAAACGGGATGAAATGCACCTTGATGTTGTGCTTGATCAAAACCGCGCGTTCCTGCTCGTTCAGAGTCTCGAACGTGTAATCGCCGCCTTTGGCATACGCATCCGGCTGCAGCGCATCCAGTTCGCGGGTGCAGCGCATGGAATCGAACACCAGCACGGCATCCACACAGCGCATCGAGGCGAGCAGATAGGCTCGGTCGTATTCGCAGTTGACCGGACGGTTCGGACCTTTCAGACTCCGGACCGAAGCATCGGAATTGACCAGCACCAGCAGCGCATCGGCGGTCCGCCTTGCCTCCAGCAGATATTCCGCATGGCCGCGGTGCAGAATGTCGAAACAGCCGTTGGTCACGGCCAGACGCAATCCATTTTTCTTCAGGTTCTTCCGCCATTGAACGGCCTGTTCCAGACAGGTGAAAATTCCCGTTTCGGGCGATATGATATCAGGTTTCATAGGACAAATCACTCCAGCGGATTGACCGGCATGGCGATTGTGTCGGTAATAGTGAAATTCGAGGTGAATCCAAGGGCTCGCATCACCCGGGCGGCATCGAAATGTTTGTAAAGCTCCAGCGGATCGGTAATCACTTCGCGTGCCATGGTGAGCCTCGCGGCGGAAAGGAATATATCCGATTCCATTACTTTCGATTCGAACGCATGTTCGGCATACTGGGTTCGGCTCAGCATGGCGGTCGAGAATGCCCCGGTGTTGTCTTTGAGTTCCCCCAGAAAGATTTCCGAATTCGGCGCGGTCCCGCTTTTACGGACATCGTCATTGGTGAAAGTCAGACGGTCCATTCCATCCTGCCAGGTCGCGATATTTTCCATGGATCCGTTTTCGATCCCGGAAATGCTGTTTTTGTCGGCTTTTTCGCGCGCGGTGATGGTATTGCGGATCCCGGACATGCCCAGCACGGCGACTACCATCAGTCCGATCGTAACTGCGCACAGTCCGACCATGCTGATGATCAGTTCGGCCAACGCCTGACCCCGTTCCGATTTCCGTTTTCGCATAAGCTGCAAATCCTTCTTTCTCTTTTTGTAATGTAATGCCGATTTTCCAAAAATCAAGTGTGATTTGCCGTGAAAGGGAACCTTATCCGCCCGCTTTCCCGCCCGAATCGTCATTTTTTCTTTTCCCGCGGTGGAAAAATCGTTTTTCCATGCTACAGTATTCTTTCATCATCTGTTTTTTAATTTCACAACAGGAGTATTTCATGAAACAGACATACGATCTTCCGCTCGGAACTCAGTTCGTTTATGATGCCGACGCTCAATCCCTTACGCTTGCTTCGCTGTGCGGCATGACCTGCGGGCACAATGCCCGGGAGGATGATTTTTCCTGCTCCGGTCTGGCGGTGATCGGTGTCGGTTCCCGGCGTCTGGAAGGGGCAAAACTGAAATATACCATCGAGGCGTCTTCTCCTGTCAGTTTCCGTTATACGGCCGCCGATGCAGATAAGTCGATCCGGTGGGAAGCCCGCTGGACCTTCGAGCCGGAATTCGGTATCATTTCCTGCCGGTTCACCCTGACCAATATCTCGAAACAGCCGCAGACGATCCGCCGGGCTCTGCCCCGCTGGGTTTTTTCGCCCGGCGATTATGAGGTCTCCTGGCAGATGAACCGCTGGGGTGCGGAAAATCAGCT
>JAZUCR010000361.1:0-3665 GCA_045639225.1 Victivallales bacterium | reverse complement strand
CATCATGAAGTTCTGTCATTGAAATCGGTTGATGCATGCTTACAGCAGAAAAATCATTAATGATTTCAGAGAGACATTATCGACCCATATGGGAAACAGAGCTTTTATTTTAAATTTCTCAGATACTCCCTTGCATTTGTTGATTATTATGATATATTTCTTTCAAAATAAGAAATTTTAATTTCATAATATGAAATCACTGCAGAAGGCACTTGATATACTGGAATATGTCGTTCTCCAGAACGGGGAACGGGTGACTCCGACCCGGGCGGCGGATGCGTTGTCCATCAACCTGGCGACTTGCACCCGGATCATGGGCGAACTGGTGAAACGGGGTTATCTGGTGCAGATTTCCCGGAAGGACGGTTACATTCCCGGTCCGATGATCCCCGCACTGGGGACCCGTCACAACCGTTATGAGATCCTGGCGGCGGCCGCCCGGACTCCGATCGAAAAACTTTCCCAACAGCTGGGCTGTCAGGTGAATTTCTCGGTCATGCATGCCGGACGGCGGATCATGCTCTGCTATCATTTGAGCCGGCAGGCTCTGCGGCCGTGGGATCGTTTTACTTTTTCCGATCATTGGGAAACGGCGACGGGCCGTCTGCTCCTTGCGGCGATGGATGAACGCGAAAGTCGCAAGGCTGCGGCCGCATCGGGTCTTCAGCCGTTCCCCCGGAAAGAGCTGGCGCGGATCCGTCGGAACGGCTGGGTCCGTTTCCGTCAGGACCCGCTGGAGATCATCGGTCATCTGATCGTCTTTCCCGGATATCCGCCTGCGGCCTTCGGCTTCGGCATTCCGCCGGAACAGGCGGACCGGGCATTCGAGCTGTCCGGTAAAACCGCTGCGGGAATTATCGATATGCTGAATCAGCCAAATCGATCATATTAACCAAAAGGAGCATCGACGATGATTTTGAACTGGAATCCGAAAAGCACGGAACACAATGTGCGGGAAGTCCTGCGCACCCTGGCGGAAGAGTATCCGCTGCAGGAATCGGGTCAGAATGTCAATCTGATCCTGGAAAAGGCCGAGGATCCGGCGGTCCTGCGGGTGACCTGCCGGGATAACTGCTGGTTCGTCAGTTACGGCCGCGATTCGCTGGCGGCACGCGGCGTCGCATACGCGCTGTCCGGGCAGGAATGCGATGAAAAAACCTCATTCAAAACCTTCGGGATCCTGTTCGACTGCACCCGCGGCAATGTGATCACCGTTACCCATTTCAAATATTGGCTGCGGCGGCTGGCGCTGATGGGTTACAATCTCGCCATGCTCTATACCAAAGACGCCTATCAGCTGTCGGACGAACCGTATTTCGGCTACATGCGCGGTGCGTATTCCATCGAGGAGATCAAAGAACTGGATGCGTATGCCAAACGGCTGCGCATCGAAATGATCGGGTCGATCCAGGCACTGGGACATCTGGAGCCGATCCTCCGCTGGAAAGCCTACAATGCCGTAAGGGATACATCCAGCGCGATTCTGGTGGATGAGCCGCAGTCTTATGAACTGCTGGAGAAAATGATCAAATTCTGGAGCGAAGCGCTGACTTCGCGGCGGATCCACCTTGGCATGGATGAATGCCATGACCTGGGACGCGGCCGTTTCATGAACGAACACGGTTATGAAAACCAGTTCGATCTTTACAACCGCCACCTCGGCCGGGTCTGCAAGATCTGCGACAAGATGCACCTCAAACCAATCATCTGGTCGGATATGTATTTCCGGTATGCCAACCAGAAACAGAATTACTACGATACGAAAGCCGTCATTCCGGAAGAGGTCAAAAAAGCCATTCCGAAAACTGTCCAGCTCTCCTATTGGGATTATTACCACCGGACCGAGAATATTTATGAAGACATGCTCAAGCTCACGGGCGAACTGAACGGCACGGCTCCGATCATGGCTTCGGGGGTGTGGACCTGGAGCCGTTTCTGGACCGATTATGAAATGACTTATGCCACCGTGCGGCCCTGTATCCGCGCCTGCCGGAAAACCGGTACTGATGAGATCATCTTCACTTTGTGGGGCGACGACGGCGGTTACTGTGAATTCGACTCGGCTTTTGCCGCGCTCGCCTGGGCGGCCGATTTCGCCGCGAATCAGACCGAGAACGAGGACCGTGCCGCCAAGCTTTTCGAGGCGGTCTGCGGCACCTCCTACCGGCTGCAGATGATCTGCGGTTCGCTCTGTTACACCTACAACGGCAGCCAGGATGAGATCGTGAAGATCCTGCCGGGTCCGCTGCTGTGGGATGATCCGCTGATGGGCATTGCCTGGCGGGAATTCCCCGGTTACAAGCCGCAGCTGGCGGAAACCCTGCTCACGGGATTCAAAAAAATCATGGAACTGATCGAACCGCACCGCGAAGATACCGCCGCCGGCCAGCTCAATTATGCCTGGAATCTGGCCAATGTGCTGGTGCTCAAGATCGAATTGCGCAAAATGCTGGAACATGCCTATGCCAAACATGATTTCAATACGCTCGAAACCATTTCCGAGCGGTATATCCCCGATCTGATCGACGCGATCGACGGTCTGCTGGAAGCATTCAGACAGCAATGGAAACGCAGTTTCAAATCCTTCGGCATGGAACTCATGCAGATCCGGCTCGGCGGACTCACTGAGCGTTACCGCGAACTGTCCCGCGTCATCGAAGAATTCATCCACGGCGAGATCGATTCCATTCCGGAATTGGAAGTCGATCTGCAAACGCGGAAGGGGATCCCCGGCACTTACCACGAAACCGCCACCGGCAATTTCTTTATCTGAAAGGCAATTTATCATGAGCGAAAAATCAAAACTTCTGGCGTTGGACTTCATCAACAACGAAAAACAGTTTCACCTCGGCTTCCTGCCGACGGAGCAATCCAGTCCGCTGACCCGGAACCTGGACCGCGAATTTGCCCGTTCCACCGCGGACGGCGTGAAAAATCTCCAGAGCGTCGACCGCAATGTCGCCGCGATGGCCAAACGGATCTTTGCCTCGGAACAGTTCCGCAAGCTGGTCGATTCCTGCGAAAAGACCATCCGCAGCGGCGGCAAGGTCGTCTTCTCCGGCTGCGGCGCCACCGGACGGCTCAGCATCCTGCTGGAATGCATGTGGCGCGACTGCTGCGCGAAAACGCCTGCCGCTGCGAAATATGCCGACCATGTGTTCAGCATCATGACCGGCGGCGATTATGCACTGGTGAAATCGGTTGAATTTTTCGAAGACTATCAGTCCTTCGGCCGCCGCCAGGTGCAGGAAATGGGCATGGGGCCCGCCGATATGCTCGTGGCGATCACCGAAGGCGGCGAAACCAGTTCTGTTTTGGGGACGGTGGCAGAAGCCACCCGTCGCGGATGTCGGGCGTTTCTGCTCTTTAACAATCCTGCAGACATTCTGAAAGAACACCTTGCCCGTTCCCGGGAGGCGATCACCAATCCGTCGGTGACGGTGCTGGATCTTGCCTGCGGCCCCATGGCTCTTGCCGGGTCCACCCGGATGCAGGCAACGACCTCCGAACAGTTGATTGCTTCTTCTGCGCTGGATGCCATTCTGCACAATCTTGAAGGCGATGGGGCGACGGTGGATTATGCTGCCGGGTTTGAAGACCTGTTGAACAAGGTTGAAAGCGGGAACAACGTGGGTTTGCTGTCCGATTACATGCAGTTTGAGTGC
>JAZUCR010000360.1:0-2412 GCA_045639225.1 Victivallales bacterium | reverse complement strand
CCTGAACGGTGATGCCGTTGGGCTGACGCTGCCAGCCGTGATAGGCGGTGCCGTCGAAACTGACTTCCATGCGGAAATTGCGGATTGGATGTTCTTCGGTCATGCGATGGGACATTCCAGCTGATGACGCGCCAATGCAGTATGGATCGCACCGTGTTTGGTCAGTTCGCTCCGGTAGAGTGTGATCTCCGGTGCGAACGGCTCCGGCAGTTTCGGCATATTGTCCGCCCATTCCTTCAGCCGTTTGAGGTCCAGAAAACGCGGCGGCCGTTGGAACCTTGCCAGTGTGATGTGCGCCTTGAATTTGCGTTCTTCCGCGGGCAGTCCCAGCACCTGTGCGACTATGGCATCGGTCTTTTCCTTGAGTTCTTCCATCGCGTGGGAACACTGCATGCGCAGATGCAGACTGGAGGCACGGCGTTCATTCGGATTGAAGCCATACCCGAGCGTGGTGAAGCGGACCATGCGCTGTTCTGCATATCCCTGTTCGAAGGCTTCGATCAGCGGTTCGATCTTGTCCGGCCCGGTGTCTCCGATGAATCGGACGGTCAAATGCAATTCTTTCGCGTCATACCACCGCCAGAACGGCAGTTCTTTTTCATATTGGACGATGGCCCGCCCGAGTTCGGACGGCACATGCAGGGCAATGAACAGCCGCTGCGGTCCATTCTGGGGTTTCATTTTCATGATTCCGCGATCCTCCGGTTGCGGTTGCTGAAGTCGAAGAGACGATAGACATAGAGTGCCGCGCAGGATACGAGTGCGCAGACCGGGGCTCCGAGCGACCATTCCGGCTCCGGCAGGATAGTCTCGGACGAAGAGACAAAAACAAACTGGCCGATTATGATCAGGACCCAGGCGGCTGTCAGCCCCGGTTTTTTGTTCTGCTTTTTCAGGAACGAGTTGTCGGCGATTTTGATGATCCCTGTGAGTATGCAGAAACACCCCAGCAGAACGGAAGCCGGTATCTGAATGAAGAACAGCATGACCAGCAGAAAGCCCATGCCGAAGTGACAGAAAACATGGAACATCCCCAGGGAAGGACGGTCCGGTGTGTAACGGCCGATCAGTCCGCCGATATTCCAGATCATCTGCATCACGCACGAGACCGCCGCATAAATACTGAACAGGATCATGGCCATATCGAGCGTGGCTCCGCCGCCCGCAGAGGAGGAATCCAGACAGCTGCAGAAAAACATGACCGACAGCAGCAGTGCCGAAATTTCCAGGGCATAGGGGAAACTTTCCAGAATCAGATGGTCCGAACTCGTATCATTCACCAGTCGGGAACGGATCAGACCGGCCAGCAGGACGGCCCCCAGTCCGATCAGAATCAGCGGCAGCAGCTGCGGTCCGGCCAGCCAGGCCGCCAGCAAGCCTCCGAATCCCCACGCCTGCGCCGCGTATTCTTCCCACGACAGCCGGTGAACTTCCGTCCGGCCGAAATGGGACCGGTAAAACATTTTTTTCAGGATCGCTTTCCGGTTGTCGATCACCAGATACAGCACATACATGCTCAGCGAGATGATCCAGAAACTGCAGATCGGCGGCATGATCCAGTAGGTCGCCGCTGAACTCAGTCCCAGAATGATCAGCGAATTGTTCCGCACTTTGGGCAGGACCGGCCGGATCATCTGTGAGACCAGCAGTTCCAGAAAAATATAGGTCGATACTATTGCCCAGTCGCTCCGGAGTGAGCTGTCCGGGAACAGCTGTCCGATCCCGTAGATCAGGGCGGAGAGAGCAAGCGCATGCAATCCGCCGATCAGATATTCCCGGATCTGGCCGGGCGTCGGCAGAATAAATCCCGCCAGCGGCACAACCACCAGCAGCGGCGTCCACTGGAATGCCAGCCACAGCTGATAACCTTCCTGAAAAATCAGAATGCCCGCGGTCAGGATTCCCAGCAGAAAAAAAACGGCTGTCAGCCGCTGGACCGGTGTGGCTGTCACCGTCCAGTCGTCCGGCAGCGGGAACGGCGTACAAGTAGAAGCCCAGCCCATGTAATAGCACCACTTGCCTTTAACTCCATCCCGCTCGACATAGCGGCCCCCAATATAGACCGCATAATCGCCGAGCTTCTTCTTATAAAGACGCTGAAACTCCGCAGACTTCATGGAATTGTAGATTCCCTTTTCTTTAAGCTGTTTCCGAAGCTCCTCGAGTACCCGCTTTTCGGCATCACGGTCCCGCTCAATCTTCTCTTTTTGAACCGAATATTTCACCGCGTCAATCCGCGCACAAACAATGATCTCGTTCCTCTCCATTTTCTTCCACCTCCCAATTTCTTTTGATTATAGCAAATATTGCCTAAAAAGCAATCCCCGGATGCCATACATCCGGGGAATACTTCACTTTTTGGGCTGGTAGCTAATCTCGTTGACGGAGTAGACCGTCACGAAGGCCTTGGAG
>JAZUCR010000359.1:0-13874 GCA_045639225.1 Victivallales bacterium | reverse complement strand
CCGCTTATCCGCAGTGCGTAACTTATCTTTCTGTCTCGCGCAGGGACCTGAAAATCGAATGTGAGAGAATGGTTCGGAGCCAGACGGCTCTTCCTGCATCCTGTGGGATGATTCAGCAGTATATGGCGTTGAAAAAAACATTTTGAACCTGTCAGGTCATGTTGAGTAGGCATTTTAATATCTCCTTTAGGTTGAATTGTTCCTTTGGAACTGATTTTTTCGTTATACTGCGCATCTTCATCATAATCTCTTTTTTGAGTTTTTCTCCACGATTTATGAATACGGATAAAATCTCAATTCGCAGCGATAAACACTTTTCGCATTCGGCTCAAGTATTCTTACTCCAGTTTCTTCCTGCGGGGCTTTCTGATTCAGTGCATTTGCCATCCAGCTGACTGGTTCCAGCGAAATGAAATCCCCCTGTCCCCGTTTGTTCCAAGTATACCAGAAACCAAATTTCTCATCGGTGATATATTGGAGCAATCCGGTCTCATAGCGGATTTCCGCGCCATGAAATTCAGTGCCGTCTTCCAAAATCATTGCTCCTGCGCGAGTATGGAATCCTGCATTGATCCCGCCCGGGGCAAACCAGTTCCGCGGATCGAATTCAGTCCAAGGCAAATGACGGCCCGTGGGAAGGAAGTGCTCTCCAATTTCAAATTGATCGGGAGCGGTGCTCAAATGGATTTGAGCCATTTTCGCCGGAAAAGTTGAGTGAAAACCCAATCCCAGCGGCATATTCCTCTGTCCGTTATTGATTACGGTCATCCGGTCGGTGAGTCCGTTAGAAGTCAGCGCCAAACTGCGTCTCAGAGTGAATGCAAATGGAAAACCTTCATATTCCGGATACACTTGAGAAAAAACAAATTTCAGCTCAACTGAATTCTCATCCGATGAAACCACATCCCATGCTTTGCCGACTGCCAAACCATGAAGATGATTGTTCATGGCCGTCTCGTTGACCGGAAGCCGGCAGTCTCTGCCCTCGAACGTGAATTTGCCGCCCTTGATCCGATTCGGGGGAAACAGCACCGGCAGACCGAATTGCTCCGGGAGTTGTGCCAGTTCCTGAAGGTCTGACGGTTCCCGCAGCAGTTTTGTTTCGCTGGCCAAATGGCGCAAAGAAATGACATTGCCGCCAATTTCCGGGACAACTTCGGCTCGGAAAAATCTGTTGTTCAGAATTATTTTGGACATCAGCAATTTTCCTCAGGCAAATATTTTAAATGCAGTTTGTTCAATAAAATCTTCACCCATTTTTGCGGATCATTTATCAGAATTTTTCCGATAATGCAAAACCACCAGAGAATTTCGCGGCAGCGTCACCTCTGCTCCGTTTACTTCCGCATCGCCGCTGGCAGAAGCATATTCCAGAAATTCATATCCGGGGACCGTGAATTTTGCTGTAATTGTATCTTTGGAACTTTGTGTTGCGGCGACTGCTAAATCATCGTTCTTGATGAAGGTATTGAACAATACCAGAGAATCACTGCAGATTACTCCTTCTCCGGCAGTCATCTTCCCATGAAGCAGTATATCCTTAAAACGGGAACGAAGCGTATTGACTTTTTCCAAATAGGCTTTGTAAAGCGGGGTTGCCGACAAGTCCGCACGGCAGCGATATACTTCCACATCACTGCGACGCATTTGAAGGACCAGCTGGTTTACCGGGAATGCCACGTTGCTGTCATCCCGTATCTCCCGGTCGGAAAGATAAATTTCCGGAAAAGCCATACTGAACAGCGGTGCTTCGCATTGCAGTCTGGGCCGTTCTCCTTTACTGCAGAAATCCGGATTCCATACTTGTGCGGTATGCCCGAAAATATGAATGAAATCGCAATATTGCGCGGTCTGATCGGTTGGACATTCAACACCAATGGCAAAATCCGGATTTTTGCTTTTTGCATACTCATAAAGTTCGCGGCACAAATCCCGCTTGGATTCCATCAATCCGGTAAACGGGACCGGATGACCATGTGACGGATCACAGCAAGGATAGCTTGCCAATCCAAGCTGATCGAAGAATACGCCGTCCGCCCCCAGTTCATATGCAAGATCGATGTGGCATTTTAAAATATTTCGCCAGGCTCGGCAGGAAGGACATGCGACAACAAAGGTTTTATTGCCGAAATTTGCAGTAAAGATTCCTGTGTTGCTGAAGTTATAAAATTCACGGTGCTCTGTTCCGTCCGCGCGTTTGATCGAGACTCGGGAGCCGTCACCTTTGCGATAATAATCGGATGCGGCATCTATCAGCTGTCCATTGTAATAGATGATCACATGTCCGCCTTTCTCCCGGACCTTGAGAATGTTTCTGCGCAATTCATCAAATCCCCCGCACGATGGATCGGGAGTATACTGAGGATACCCGGAATCCATTCCCTCCCGAGTCCAGCCGAACAGGAAAATCGTGTCTATCCCTGCCGGAAGACCGGAATCCAGTATTTTGGGAAGATCGGAATAGCGGAAGAAATATTCCCCATATTGGTGATGCATGATAACCCTCTGCCACCCGAAAGAATCCCGAATCCATTTTGATTGAGAAACCGGTTGGAACCAGGAATCTGCCCATTGCCGATATTTACGGGCACCTGCCGGCCAGCGTTCGGGAAGCAAACTGCATACCATCAAATTTTCCGAAAAATCCCCATGCGGTTTCAAAAATGGCATTCTCGTCATAAAGCAATTGATTCGCAGATTTTTTTCAATCTCAAAACTATGCCCCGTAAACTGGAATTCTGGGTCATGGCAGCCGTAATACAGAATTTCCTGTCCGTAGTCCAACAGGAAGAAATTCAGAGAACTTGTCCGTCCCGGATAAAATGAACTATGCCGGATATATTTCTGATCCGGAGCCATGTAATGGGAAAAACATCCTTGGAGCATTGCGGGCAGATCGTGGTATGTGGTGCTGACCAGTTCGGAAGTATGTACTTTCAGCGGAGGAAGCGGATCACGGATGGAAAGGACAGGATAGTGTATTTCCCGGACAGTAATATCATCGGTTCCGTTTTTCACGGTAACTCCCCAGTGAATCTCATCCTCACATAAGGCAATTTGCAATTTTATTTCAATGGCATATTCATATCCGTTTTCACCAATGACTTTACCGTAATGAAAGACGATCATATCTTTCCGGTTTTTCACGTCTTTCAAGTCCGCAGGGATGGCTTCAAATTCCAAAAGTTCGGAACATCCGAGAATCAAACGGCAGAGCACATGGGCATTTACCAGTTGCCGCCCGGTTTTTAGGTGGAGCAATTCGGTTAATTCACCCTCAGTGTTCCATTGCAGCCGAATAAAATTGTTTTTCAGTTCATAACTCATTTGAGCTTCCCCTTTTTCTGTATTATATTTTTTCAATGTTCTGAGATGAAAAGCAGTTTTCCTTGTCGATAGGAATGCATCTCCAGCTCCTTGGCGGTATTGAGCCGTGAATCCGCTTAAATTCAAAAGACTGTTCCTCCTGCGTATAATTCCCGAGTATCAGGACAGATTTCCCGTCCGGACTGCGCCAGACGGAATGCAGTATGGCAGGAAGGATTCGTTCCCATGACTTGAAATCCTCTTTTTTTGTGTAAATCGACCGAGTCATGAATTTAACCGGGATCTGTGATACCTTCAGTGTACCGGGATTCATCATTTCGCCGTCAAACAGCCATTCCAAATGATCGAAATAAAACCGTGCCGTAGTCAGGAGATATTTTATAATCTCCTTAAATCTTGGATTTGTCCAATGATTCATTCTCAGGCAATGCACTGTCGGCTGCATACCGCAAACCACATTCCGGGCGACTTCCAGATAGAACTGATCGGGATAGAGCTTTTCCCATTCCTCTTTGTCTTTTTCCGGCCAGCGATCTTCATTTGGCCAGCGATTATCCCACGGGGGAATGCTGTCTGGCACGGCATAGGTTCCAAACAAAGCAGCAAGTCCATGATAAATTGCCTGAAAAACCGGCACAAAATCACCATGAAAAAATTCCGTCCAGTAGGTGGATGTCCGTTCGATGCTGTTGCAGAGGACGATCATGGAATCAAAAATATCCAAATATTCTTCAGTGCAGTCTTCCGTGGAAAGAGAAAGTCCTGGACAATTTTCTTTCACTTTTTCCAGATAAGCGGCATAACCTTGATGGTGATAATTCCCGCCCCCGCGGCTGTGTCGATGAAACGGACTCCAGCACGGTATAAAATTGGAAACACAACCGATCTGATCCAGATATAATCCGTCCAAACCGGCTTGATGAATTTTTGCAGCCTGCGAGATGATTGTTTTTTGAAATGGCTCGGCTTCTCCGCACATATATGCCAGGCGATGATGATTATAACAATTGAAGGCTATATTCATAATCTCGCCGTTTCTTTTTACAATAGAGGATTGTTCTCCGCCGTTTTTCCAGCTTGCGTTGTCCATGTCCCAGGTCAATCCGTTCATATAGACCTGAGTAAAAACCCCGTTCCCTTTCAATTCGGTGACACCGGTTTTGAATTTTTCCTCGCCTTCACGCGGAGGCCAGTAAAAAGGATAATCCGTGTCGTAAGGATTATGATGCCACCAATACCAGTCCAACGCAATCGGCAGACCTGATTGTTCTGCGAATCTGATAACCGGGGGAACAACTTCTGCCGATTCACCGCGATTCCAGAACCACATGGCTGTTTTACGCAGCGGATTGACTTTATTCTTTGCCCTTTGAAATACTGCGGAATTTTTTGCCCATTGACGATAACGTTCAGCCGCCTCGAACCAGCCGCCGGTAAATTTCTCCAGAATTACTGGATATGGCATGGTATAACTTTTACAGTTCTTTTCCTGCTGCGGAACATAAAAGATGACAGAGGCTTCACTCTTGCCGTCTTTCTTCCAGACTTTTACATTTTTGCAATAGTATTCCTCATCAGGAAACATTGCCAGCAGATTTTCATTTTCACCAAGGCATGAAATCATTTGGAAAGAATAGAATGATCGAAAAAACTCTGCTCCGTCTTTCCATTTTTCCACCTTTCCAGTCAGATAGCCCATAGATTCCGGAAGCAGCAGTCGAAGGTTCGGTGCTTCCAACTGCCATACGGGAAAATGAATTTCGCAGATTTCCAGATCGGAAGGACAGCATTCAAAAGAAAAATGCCATCCTCCATCCTCGCATTGCAGCCTCACTTCAAGGCCATTATCAAATTTCCATTGACCACCATGCCGAGTCGTTTCAATAAATTTGCCGTTCTCACTGGAAAATATCTGTTCCTGTCCGTCTGCAGCCATACCTTTCATGCGCCAAAGAGTTTTTATTCCAGGGATATCCGGAAAATCAACATTTTGCATTTGCCTTTTGCCCATGTTCGTATACAACCTTAACGACCTTAAGTTTCATCTCTTTTACAAAAATTTCAACAGCAGTGGATCCGGATTCATTCCTTTGCATTTTCCTGTCTTTGGAAAACTCCATTCCGCAAACCGAAACACAGCAATTCACCGGGAGATGTCGGTGATTGGAAAAGTTCTTTCGAATCAGCTGTTTTGAACATCAGTTTTTCTCCGCGCCGGGAACGAATCGCCAGCGAAATTGTTCTGCCGTGTTCAAAACACCCGTCCGCCAGAAATCCTCCAGGCAGAAACAAGCCGTGGAATTCCGTTTTCTTCCAGGTCTTCGGAATCCCGTAAAAGAAGCAATGGACATTGTCATGGGAAAAACACAGCATATCCTGAATGGCGGTCACTGCCCCCATGGCGCCGTCCATCTGCATGACTTCGCCCCTGAAGTCATAAATGGAAATTCCTTTGCACCTGGCATCGTGAAGGGAACCCCCTCCGGCATTGTTGTAATACTCCTTCCAGAATTTCAGCAGCATGACCGCGGCCTCCTGATGTTTCAGGCGGGTCCGGATTTGCGATGCCCACGGGAATGCCCATCCTGTCCATTGCCCCATTCCCATGCCGGTCCAACGCTGTTCGGATCGGGAAATGATTTCCGTCCAATCCGGATCATCCGGATCAATGACCCCGAATGGAACAAGACCGCCAAGGTGGGAATGATGCCGGTGGCACATTTCCAGAACCTGTCCGTCCCAAAGCCCGATTTCACGTTCTTTCCCGTTGCCGTATATGGAACAGACCGGGAGATTCTCTTCAACTTCATGCCAGAACGGGTCCTGCGGGAGATTCAGTTTTTCTGCCGCCTTGATCAAATACCGGTTCAGGCGATGAATAACCGCGAGCTGAAAGCTGGAATTGCGGCCCCAGGCCCAAAGCGCATCTTCACCATATTCAGGAGACGTGCCGACCGGCAATGAAAGAGTCCCGTCCGATTCACGCATCAACATGGCTTTGAACACATTCATGATCCCTTTCATAAAATCAAAGGCATCATTTTTCAGGAATTCAAAATCCCCGGAATAATCGCAATATTCATACATCATTATCGCGATCCAGGCGCCGCAGGCATGATCGATTGTTCCGCTCCAGAAATTCCCCATGCAGGTGCAGCGGTCATCCACCGCATGCGGCAGCATATAACCATCCGGGATCGAAACAAAACAGCGGGCATTTTTCCGCAGTTTTTCACGCCAGGAAAGAACCATCTCAAAAAGCGGACGGAGGTGGAGAAAAAGACCGGCACGATAACCCGGCGATGCACACATCTGCACATTGATGTTGAAGTGATAATCCCCCATCCACGGCGGCAGTCTGTCATCTTCGATCCAAGGTCCCTGCAGACCGGGAGTCACTCCGGATGGATTGCTCATGATCCCATATTTATACAAACCGCTGCGGTAAATCTCGTCCAGATCGGGATCTTCCAGTTTTACGCGAGGAAGATTTTTCCAGTAACGTTTCCACCAGGAACTGCTCTTCGTATGAATCTCCTGAAATGACGGAATTTTCCGCTTTGCCAGCTTGGATGGATCGGTCTCTCCCCGGAAAAAACCTGCGGAAAACTCGCTGCCTTTCCGTTTAAGAAGCAGCGCGAAGGATGGGTCGGCCGGCATTGCCTGACAGAATGCCTGAACCATCCTGCCGCGGAAAAATTGCGGCGGTTCAAATCCCCGCTCTTTCAGGGAATTGTGCTCACATAATTGGAACCTGCTATAGTCGCGTCCCTGGAACAACTCCCAGGAACTCTTCAGTTCCAGAGTCATACCGTCGGTCAGACCCCGACATACGAAAACAGCTTCCCGGTTCATATCGCAGCAGAACTCAAGCGTGTATTCCGCATCATTCCGTCTGTAGATTATTCGAACTTCGCCGCTGCTCATTTTGATGAAGTAACGGATCAGCATACAGTCTTCCGGCAGCCGGATTACAACACGTCCCAGAGGAATCAGGCTGGGGCGCTGAACATTGCCATTCCAATTGCACTTGAACAAATTCAGGAGACTTTCCGTTTCGCCGTTTTTCAGCATTCTGCTGATGTCGGAATAATTCTGAGACGGTTTCCATTCCATGCCGCCGCGGTGGTCCCAGAGAGAAGCGCAGCCGATGGTCAGGTTCAAAATATTTCCGCTTCCCCAGAGTGTTGCACCTGCCAGTCCATTGCCCAGCATGGCACCCTGTTGAATTTCCGTAAGCGGAAAATTTCGTCTCAGTTCATTCATAAGAAATACGCTCCTCAATTTATTATTTTATTCAGTCATCTCAGAAAATCGGACTCAGTATAACTTCGGAGGAGTATAATGTTCCTGCCCGCCGAGCCGTTTCCAGTCTTTATACACAATCAGAAGTGCAAATGTCGCGACAATAGTGACAAAGAAGTCCCAGATGAAGATCATCCGGTAACCGTAAAGATCCGTGAAATAACCGCCCAAAGTGGAGGCTATCAGCATGATGCCGCAGTTTACCAGCGCATTTGCACTGGCAAACTGTCCGAATTTATCCATGGGAACGATATCAATCAGCAGCGGATTGATTGAAAGGTTCTGGATGGCGTAGATAAGCACGATGCTGATTCCGATAAACATGAAACTTTTCGTATCTTTTACGCAGAAATATCCCCAGATATTCATGATAATTACGATCAGCCCGCTGAACAGAAATACCCGGATGGGATGAATTTTATCCATGACTTTTCCCATGGGAAGAACGACTACCGCAGAAACGACTGCACCGATTGCCATAGTTTTTCCGAATTCTGCGGCGCTCATGTGAAGATCTTTGGTGGCAAAAAGCAGATTGAATGCATTCCTGCAAAATGTGGATGCCTGAGTAAGTCCAAGCGTGACAAACAGCATAACGTAAATCCGGTGGCTGCAGCATTCTTTGAAATAAAGCCTGATATAATTGCGGGCTTTGTCAAGAAATTTCGTATTCGGTTCAATCTTATCATCTACAGGCGGATAACTCCCTTCCTTGACAAACAAAGTCAAACAGAGATACGATATGAAGTAAATTCCCCCGATCAAAGGGAAGAATAATTTGGGATTGTTTACCGCTGGAGAAAGGATGAAATAATTGAATACAAATGTGATGCCGGTTCCAAGGAAAGTGCATATCCCCATAAAAGTGCCAATGAATTGTTTCGGCACGACATCCGCATAGATGTAACAAGCGATAGAACCGGGAACCAGATAGGAAATCTGAAAAAGAATGGTCAAGCAGGCAAGCACCCAGAATCCTACTTGATCTTCACCTTTTCCAGGGAAAAATACCTGCTGGATCCATTTCGTGAGGTCCGGCTCAAATCCGATCAGAATCATGAAAAAAACTATAAATGGCGTGGAAATTGCCAGGTATGGAATGCGTCGACCCCATTTTGTGCGGGTCTTGTCGCTCATCGTACTGAGGATAGGATTGATGATAAGATTTAAGAGCGAAGGAACTGTACTGAGGATAATCGCCATCATCGTCGCCGATATATGGTGCCGGTCAAACAGCAGGGGCATCATGGTCGGCACCATCTTGTATGCCAGCAGGTTGAGGGAAAGCAGGGAACAGATTACCCAGAAGCAGGTGATGATCAATTGCGGCATGGTGTACCGAAGGGTTCCCGCCGTATAGATTTTTCTTTCAGTGTTTGCGTTTGGCATTGAAGTTTCCTTCCGAAGCTCGATTCAGCAGCTTCCCGTTTGGGGTGGGGTGATATCATGTTTTGTATATGAACAGGTTGATATTGTCGGTCTGACAATCCAGCGCCCCTCTTGGCAGGAGGGGCGCTGTGGATGACAGTCTGAAAGAACAAAAATCCTTTCAACTGAAGAATATACTCATTTGCGTCTCAAAAGATGGAATTCCAGAGAACGGAGGGTAAGACGGGACGGGAAATCCTTGTCCTCGATAATATCGTGCCATTTTCCTGGAATGGAAACTTCCATCGGCTTTCTGGAAAGATTCAGGATATACAGCAAATCCTTGCCGTCCTTCCCTTTGCCGGTCCGGTATTCAACACCAAATGGGATTTTGCCATCCGGACCGGTAATTTTAAGCGGAGGCTCTATTTTCAGAGAATCAAGCAGCGCATTCAATGTTTCCGCATACTGAACCGGACCGCTCACATCCTTGCGGATAAATTTAGCCAATCCGGATTCCCGCCCGGGAATCACTTTGCCGTATTCATTCTTTGTCATGGCCTTTTCACCGAACACCAGGACCTTGCCGCCATTGTCGGCGAATTTGACGAGTGCATCAAAAGTCTTCTGATACATTCTCTCCGCATTCGGGACAACCACGACCTTCACGCCTTGGAAATCACCTTTTTCCAGCATGCGGTCCGAGAGGAACCTCGTCTGCCAGCCGGAAAAATAGCATCCTTCATAAACATTGTAAAGACTCTTGATATATACATCGCGGTCAATCAACGCCGGAATTCCACGCAGAATCCGGAATGGCGGATTGTTCTCCTTGCGGAACGAAGCTATTTCCTCTGCATATTTCTGCAGATGCATACCCACGGTCGCCGCAGCCTTGTAGGTATTGACACGAGTGAAGGCATATTCGCCATCTGGATGATAAGCCCACACCCAAATAAGGCTGGCGTTCTGCCCATGCAGATGAGCAAGAATGTGCGAGGTGTAAACCTGATCAAAGGAATATTCCTCATACATGGCCTCATCAAAGATATGGTCTTCATTATTGGCGATGGGTTTGTCCGGATAATAGGAGCGGGCCAAGTCGCAATCAATCGTACCAATAGAAAAATTGAGGGCATAACCCGAACCATTGATCGCAATCCCGCCGTCAAAGCCGATAACGTCGAAAATGCCCCAGAGCCCTTCAAAATCACACAACGTGATTAATGGATCCAACCCTGTGATATTGTAAACGGATGAATAGTGGGTGGATGTCACCCGTTTGAAATACTGACGCTTGAACGCATCATCGACTTTCTGTCTGGAAAATGCCAGATCACGTCGATAGAGGAAGGATTCATATTTCAAATTCGGGATCCGTACCGCCTGATTGAAATTGATTTCAGAAAAATCTTTGAATTGGGTCCCGAGTGTTTCGTTGAGTTTCTCAATGGAGCCGAATTTTCCCTTCAGATGCGTCTGGAACTCTTTCGCCCACGCATCCGTCATCTCATATTTCCGAGGAAATTGTTCTGCCTGGGTAATGATATACACCATATTGGGGCTGACATGCGGAAGCGGGGAAAGGTAGTGCCCCTGGTTCTTTATCCTGCTCTGGTAAAATGGATCTTTAATGGTGTCCTGGTTGAACAATGTCGCAGTGGAAGCCCCGTAGCAAAAATAGAGGTTTTCACTTTCCGCCATCTTTGCCAAGTTCGTTCGGCGTGGTTCTCCAACGTAGAAGTTGCTGAAGAAATTCATCCCCGTTTTGGAGAACCATGGGATATCCTCATCCCGCGAGCCCCTTACATTTGTCAAGGTTTGCGGCCCGAAAAGCATCAATTCTTTTCCATTGACCTTGAAACCTCCGTCTGCGATGACAGGCTGAACACCCTTTTCAAACGGAGGCAGAGTAAAGATCTTCTCTTTACCGGCCAGAATACGGTCGGCCTTGACGGAAAGTGAATCTGCAAGCTCAAATCCTTCCTGCAAATTGAGAAATGCGCGTTTAAAAATGTAGCGTCTCCGTTCTCCATCTACAGGGATGAGCCTTCCGCCACTTGCATGAACTTGCTTTGCATTGACGTCCTCCTTGATGAAAGTGTTGAAAAAACGGAGCATCTCGGTAAAGGCAAAATAGTCGGATGGATTTTTTCCTGCATCTCGCAGTGCTTTCCCTTTGGCATCCAAACCTTTGATTTTTTCAGCCAGCTTACGGTTTAGTTCATGTAGATAATCGGCGTTTAAAATTGCGATCTCTTCCTTGGAAGCAAAAGCTTTTTTACCGTTTTGAACCACTGCGGTTTCCACTTGCCAGCGGCCGAGTTCCAAGTCTCCTTTTTCCAAAGTGAACGTAAAACTGTTGAACCCTCTCTTTAACGGCTTGGAAAATTTCCGCTTCCCGCTAAAGCTGATCTCCAGATCCGCAGGCAGAAGTTTTTCATTCGCAATTACAACAAATGAATTGAACGTCAGCGTATCTCCGTCAATGATGACTGCGTGAGGGAAAACACTTTTGGGGGCCGGTGTTTTCTCGCGTTCAATCATGATCGATTCGATGGACTTGAAGTTCAGATCATAAAATTTTGAGAAATCTTTTCCGGCAAAAATTCCATCGGTAATCCCCATCCAATTCTCATAATTGGTTCCATCATCCTGGTCTATTACCGCAAAATTGAATCCCATCTTGCCCCTGGTCAAATCAAACGGCTTAAGAAAGTCCCATGGAATTGCAATATTGTAGACAATCCCCCCTTTCCTTATTTTGGTATTATTTTTGATGACATTTTTCAAGTCACCCATATATTTTTTGTTCGGATTTGCCCAGCACCACATCGCAGGACGTTTTCCGACAGCACTGATCCCGAAATTGATTTCAGCTTTGGCATCCTTGGCACACAGAGGATCAATCCCGAATTGCACCGAATCTCCGTTCCAGAGACTGCCTCCAGTGAAATTATTGACGAATTTATCATCGGTGACATCAATATAAACGTAAAGATAATCCGAGTCGTATGCCGCCTTGAAAACAAAGCTCAAGTCTTTGGGCCCGTTCCAATTCAAACCTGCTCTGGGACGATAATCTGCAGGCTGATCACGCCGTATAATAACCGGCAGTTGATCCCAGTCTTGAAAATTACCGTTTGCTTTTTTTTTAAGTGCAGTGGCAAACATTTGATCTTTCATCAAAACAGCGGTTGCGGAACTTTTCTTCGATCCCTCCGCGGGAATCGCACCAATCATCTGGCGCATGGTATTGAGTGCGCTGATGTCGGCATCGTTTCGCGGTTTGCCGATAACGTAGGAATGTTCCTGAACATCTCCGGTTGGAATATTCAATCCTGTAGAAGAAAGATGGTGACGCGGATGAATGAAGAAACCATCATTCAGGTAAACCAGAAAATCCGAGGAATAATAAAATTTGCTGCCGGTACGCTTGCAGGTCGCCAGCAAATAGGATTTTGCATTGGTCCGCCCTTTGTTTTTCTTTTTCTCCTCCGCGGTGGGAAAAGCTTTCAAATCTGTTGAATCGACGCTCTGCTTGTCATGAGAATAACTGGTAACGATATTAAATTTGAAAAGAGAAAGCTCTTTGGGGCCGCAAATCCTTTCCGTAATGAACACTCCGGGAACATTGCGGACAAAGCCGTAATAAACAATCAATTTTGCTTCCAGCGCCTTTCCCGTCTTATCCCTGATTGCTTCGGAAAGTGAGAACTCCGCGCGGAAAAGTTTTTTCATGTCGCTGTTTTCCAGAATGGATACACCTGCGTTGCGACCGTCTATGCGGGCATAACCCTTGAAGTCACCCTCTCCAAGCATCAAAATGGTACTGACAGGACAATCCCGTCTGATTCCATCGCAGATTCGGATAAGTGCTCCATTTGCATTTTTTTTGGGAATAATGAATGTCGTTCCTCCTGATACAACTTCAACCGCTGAATCGTTCTGGGTCAGGGTGAAGACATCTGATTTAACCTCGGCTGCAAAACTTGCCAAGATTGAAAACACGCTCATTATCAGCGTCAAAAATATATTTTTTCTCATGTCAAATCCTTTTTTCGGTTAGATGATTTAGTGTCTCGCATCAAACAGTTTTTGTGCTGTTTTGTCTCCCAAAACAAGAGAATCATAGCTTCATGGCAACACTCTCCTTTCAAACTCGACTTGATTTTGATTGAGTCTTTATGTTGAATAATTGATGAACAGTTATTGCAAGGAATACGAACATCAGATGGCAAAGAACTTACCAATGGCCTTTGACCCGAACGCTTCCTCCGTAATTATCCTTCAACCCGAAATCTTATTGAATAGTCTGAGTAAAGGCTATCCCATTCTTTACTCGCCAGCGGGTGTAAACTTTGTTTCTTGCAATATCGGAAACGCCCTCCGGTTCGCAGTGTCCATCCAGATAGGCATTATTGCATGCGTTGCTGTGTCGCAAATGCGGTGCTCCTCCTGAAGATGCACTATTGGCATGGCGAATGGAATCATTTTGAAGGATTTTGCCATTCGTGTCAAAGTCATTTTTCATCGAGTCGGCCAGCATCGGCAACTTGGAAGGACCGAGACGAAGATTGGTGTCGGTAAACTGGGCCCAGGTTATTTGGTTGTAGGGGAAACAACGTTTAAAAGTGTCATATTTCAAAAATTTTCCGTTTGCACCGATGAGGAAACCGTATGCCTCATCATATCTCAATGTCCTTTCCATACTGGGACACCGCAATACATATCGTCCATCGCTAACGGGTGAACCCACGATTAACGAATATTCGCTGGCCCATGATTGTTCGATTCCATTCTTATCTAAAATATATGGGAGAAATCCTTTGTAATCTCCGGCGTAAGCAATAAAAGCCTGGGAAACTTGACGC
>JAZUCR010000358.1:0-5259 GCA_045639225.1 Victivallales bacterium | reverse complement strand
GACCGCTTGGCCTCCGACTTAACAGCTGCTGCCGCTTTCCGGAACGGATGCGGAAAAATTCTTTGCGTATCTGGATGAATTGAATGCACCGCTGAACGATGATGCGGAAATGCAGAAACTCTTCGACGCCTGGTGCGTGATGAGCGGCGTCCGGGGATATCTGAAAGGCTTGCGGAACGTACCGCAGTCCGATGTTTTCGACGGTGCGGAAAATATCCGTCCGTGGCTGACGGTGCGCAATCTTTTTTCCTGCGAATCGCATCACGATCTGCTGCGGAACAGTCTGAGTCTGATCGAATTCGGCGGCCTCGCCGAAGCGGAGCAAAAAATTCCGGAAATCGAAGGTCTCCGCAATCCGGCATGGGTCGCCACAACAGGGAAGTAAATTACCCACATTCAACCAAACAAACAGGAGCGGAAAAATGGATGGATCATTCGATATCATCGTTGTCGGCGGCGGCACGGCCGGAGTGGTTGCGGCGATCCAGTGCGGACGCGCGGGGATGCGGACCCTGCTGGTCGAGAAAAACGGACTTCCCGGCGGAACCATGACCGCTGGCGGGATCGCATTCCCCGGACTTTTCTACGCCTGGGGACGTCAAATCATTGCAGGGATCGGCTGGGAACTGGTCTCCGAAGCCGCCGCCGAAAGCGGACTGCCGCTGCCCGATTTTTCCAACTGGACGGGCACGAGCCGGTTCTGGCGATATCAGGTGCAGCTCAATCCGGTGGTTTACAGCGCGCTCTGCGATGAAAAACTCCTTGGTTCCGGCGTGGACGTCCTTTACCACACGATGGTCGCCGAAGTGAAACCGGAAGCTGAGACCGTGGAACTCCGGCTGTGCACGCTGGAAGGTCTTCATACCGTCCGGGCGCGTCGCGTGATCGACTGCACCGGCGATGCATCCGTGTGCACCCTCGCAGGATATGAGGTGATCCATCCGGCGGAATGCCAGCCTGCCACGCTGTCCTGCAAGCTCGCCGGATACGACTTCAGTCAGCTGGATCAAGCCAGCCTCTGCGCCGCGATCGACCGGGCCGTTGCCGCGGGGGAACTGCGTTACACTGATCTCGGCTGGAATAAAAAAGGAGCGTCGCTGCAATTCCTCAGCAAATATGGAGACAATGCCAATCACATTTTTTCGCCGCTGCCGACTCATACCTCCGAAGGACGGAGCCGTCTGGAAATCGAAGCCAGGAGTTCCCTGCTGCGGGCCTGGCGGTTTCTGCGCAAACAGCCCGGAATGGAAAATCTTTCCATCGGATTCGGCGCCTTCGAATGCGGCATCCGCGAAAGTGCCGTCATCCGCGGCGAAATCACCATCTCGGCGGCAGATTACTGTTCCGGAAAACGGTATCCGGATGCGGTCTGCAATTCATTTTATCCGATCGATCTGCACGCCAGTGCGCAGTCGATCGTACAGCGGCAGCTCGAGGAAGGAACGGTGCCGCAGGTCCCGCTTCGGGCGCTTATCCCGTCCGGCAGCAAATTGATTCTGGCGGCGGGACGGTGCATCTCGTCCGACCGTCTTGCAAACAGTGCGCTCAGGGTCCAGGCGACTTCGATGGCGACGGCACAAGCCGCCGGTGCGGCGGCCGCAGCTTCGATCCAAAGCGGAAAAACCGTGCTGCAGGCTCCGATGGAAAACATCCGCCACATCCTGCAAAAACACGACGCAATTCTGCCGATCCAATAAAAAATCAGTTTTTTTTCTTCCCCCCTCTTGACACTGCTATATAACGGTTTGTATAATAGCGGCCAAACGGAGGGAAGACATGCCGGAAATCAAATATGACAAGCTGTGTGAACAGCTGGAACGGATGATCCGCAACGGCACGTTCGGCAACAAACTGCCGGGCATTCACACTTTGGCCAAACAGCTGGATGCGAATCATATCACGGTCCGCAAGGCGCTCGAACTGCTGATCGACCGCGGTCTGCTGGAAGTGATCCCCTCCCGCGGCACATTCGTCCGGGAACAGGAAAAAGCGGTTCGCAACTTCCATGTGATCGGCTGCATCGGGGTTCTTTGCGAACCACATATCCGGGAAATTCTTTTCAATCGGATGAACGACCGGCTGGCAAAGACTGGTTATAAAGTTCTGGATATCGCCGCTTCCTCGAAAATTTTTCTGGACAATCCCCGGCTGCTGCTCCAGTTTCCGGTGGACGGTTATATTTTCTTCGGCAGTTCCCTGAACCGGGAAACCTTGAATTTCCTGCTGGAACACGATATTCCCGTCATTTCCACGGTTAACCGGAATTTTTCGGAGATCAATCATGTGGGATCGGATCATTTCACCAGCTATGCCGAAGCTTTGAGAAAACTCAAACAGTGCGGCTGCCGCCGGATCGCATTTCTCGGCTATCAGCGGCATGGCGATTTTCAGAATTATATTGAGGACATCCGGGGGATTTTTCTGCAGGAACTCGGGTCTGCATTCGAACCGCGGCTTTTTTCGGTATACGATGCGACGGATTATTTTCTGCGACATGGAGAAGAATATCACCAAGTCATTGCCGGAGAGTGCGTCAGTTCCTGGCGGAATTCCCTGCCGGATGGACTCATTACCCTTCCTGATGTGATTTTCACAGTGAAACAACTGACGCCGACAGTCAAAACCGCTGCTTTCTCCATGTATGGGGGCCGCTGCGACAGCGATTTTGTCATGTATGAGGATTTGCCGGGACTTCTGAATACCGCCTCCAGCCGGATGCTGGAATTGCTGGGGGGAGACACCTCCGTTTCTGAAATCCGAATCCCTTTTATATGGAAGAAATTTCAGGCTTCAGCCGAAAACAGGAACAATCAGGAACCGACACGATGAAAACGAATCTAAAACCGTATTTCCGCACCGTGAGCTGGTGGGTCGAATGGGCCGACCTTGAGCTGGGCAATCCCGGCGCTCACGACAAAATCCAGCGCCGCGCCGATTCCTTTGCCGCGTCCGCCGTGGATACCGCAGTCATTTTCGGAACACATTTCCGCTGGGATTTTCTTCCATACTGGCATATTCTGCATTCCTATTTCAAAGAGGTCTCATGCGCATTGAACGAACGCAATATCCGGCTTTTCGACCACCATTCCGCCACGCTGACCCACCGATTCAATTCTCCGGAAGAAACCCGGGAAGCCATGCTCAAAATGATTCATCATCTTCCATGGGCTCCGGCCCCGGAAGCCGCGGCGGATTGGACCTTTAACGGAGAACTCCTGAATTCCTGGCGGATGATCGATGCCAGGACAGGCGGACCTGCCCGGGTTCCCCAATATTATGCGGAACAGTTCTGCATCAACCATCCCGGTTTCCGCGCGGCATATACGAAATATTTGAAACGCCTGCGTGCCGAAACCGGTATTGCCGGACTGATGTGCGATGACATGATCTATTTCGGCGGCTTCTACCATTGTGCCTGTAAACATTGTCGGAAAAAACTGGGGTTCGAGCTGCCGGAGACGTCAGATGCTTCGTTTTGGGGCAACTGGGGCGATAACCGCTGGATCGAATATTTGACCATGCGCCGTCGCTCCGTCGGCGAATTCATCTCAATGGTCAAAGCCGCCTTGCCGGAGGATTTCCCTCTGATGTCCTGCTGCACTTCCGGCGCTTACGGCGGCAACAATTATTCCGCCCAGTCCATTCACGAATTTGCCCGCAGCGACAATATCATCAATCTGGAGATCTGCGGCGACAATCCCGGCGGCGTTCCCGTGCGGCTGGCCGACGGCAGTTATCAGGCTGGCGCGGCCAAAAAATACCATCTCCCTGTAATTGCGATCGGATACGGATTCTTTCCCGATTCCGCCGGACATCTCTGGGCCTTGAACCACATGACCGGGTATTCCACCTGGTTTTCCACTTTGAACGGACGGCTCGGTCTGTCCAAGGAAATTCTGGCGACACTTCCAGGTGACGCCGCCCCCATTGCCGCGGCTTTTCAGTTTGAGAAAGCCCATCCGGAACTTTTCGACGAACCACTCGAATATGAATGCGCTGTTTATTTTTCGGAAAAAACCAAAACCGATTCCTATTTCGGAGCCTGTGAACAGGGGGCGACCAAAGATTATCGTGACTTGATCCGGATTCTTTTTTCAGCCGGGATTCGTGCGGAAACCATTTTCGATTTCCCGGAAGATGCCGTGCAGTGCCCTTGTGTGCTGATGCCGTCGGTGGTCCTGCTTTCCGAAGAAGAACAGGTTGCAATGAAACGCTATCTGTCCTCTGGAGGGGTGATCCTTCGTCACGGTCCGGCCGATCCGATGGTTTTTCCGACCCGGCCGGAGAAGGATTTCGAATCGCTGGACTGGCTTCAGGGGCAGACTTTCGATTTCTATGATCCGGTTGATGCGTGGAGCGAAATTCAGCCCGGTTTGTGGTATGATCCGGCCCGGAATCCGAAAGGTCTGCTTGATCTGCTGCGCTCGAAGATGGGGCTGGATCTGCCGGAAGTCCAAGCCGCCGGTTTTGCCGTAAGCGCCCGGAAACATTCGATTCATCTGCTGGCGCTGGAATATGATCTGGAAATTGACGAAAAAATGGAAGCCAGGCGCAGGCAGCATTCCCATGTCCGGCTGATTCGCCGGGCGATGCCGAAAAACTGTGCGCGGGAAATCCGCTGTTCCGTTCCGGTCGAAAAGGTGTATTGCCCGCTGGGCGGCAGCGGGGGCATCGAATCGGGGAAAGTGTTTCTGGAAGGGAATCCGATGTATGTCATCATGAAAATCTGAAATTTCAACATAAAACAATCATAGAAAGGTCAGAAAAAATGAAAAACCAAACAACCAAAAAACATCGCAGCCGGTTGAGTTTTACATTGATAGAACTCCTGGTTGTCATCGCGATCATTGCCATTTTAGCAGGAATGCTGCTGCCGGCGCTGAACTCCGCCCGAGAAAAAGCAAGACAGATCTTATGCACATCAAACATCAAACAGCTGGGAGGGACGGTTTTCATGTATTTGGATACGTACAACGACTATTTCCCCAAGGGTTATGACGGGATACAAAGTAATGTTAATATTTACCACAATCGCTTCATCCAATTTCTGAATCCGCAGGCTAAAATACCCGGTTATACTGAAAGAGTAAAAATTTTCGGGCACATTCAGGAGCAAATCGTATATTGTCCCTTACCGAAATTTTTACAGTGTCCAAGCATGGGAGAAAAACAGGGAAATCATTATTCAGGCTGGACAGCACTGAAAATGAATTATATGGTATTCAGCACATACTGCAGCAAGAAAATGAGTGGGGAAAT
>JAZUCR010000357.1:0-3338 GCA_045639225.1 Victivallales bacterium | reverse complement strand
GCCCGAACCGGCGACCGTCGGCGCCTGGACCGTCTGCAGCAGCGGATGATCCGGCGCCAGCTCGGTCAGACGCCGGACCAGCAGATCGTATTCCTCATCGGAGATCTCCGGTTCGGCTTCTTCCCAGTATTTGCGGTTGTGATATTCGATTTGCGCCGCCAGCTGTTCGACGGAAAGTTTTTCGAGCTCGGTCATGCCAGTTCACCGGTTCCTTTCAGCAGATTGGTCAGACGGATCTCGGACCAGTCCGGTTGATTTTTCAATTTCACATACCAGGTCTGTTCCCGCGGAGCGGCAATGATCTGGAACAGCGTGCCGTTGACTTTTGCGCCGCCTTCGGCAACGGTTTTTTCCATGATCGCGCAGAGTTCCGGCAGACCGATTTTGCGATTGCCATCGAGATATTCATGGGCGCATCGGAGCAGATTTTCCCGGCGGTTCAGACTGGATGCCGCCCCGCAGGATTCCGCCAGCGGCGTGTTGACCCAGTCCGGCGAAGAGAAATGATTCGCCGCCGCCAGCAGTCCCGCTTCGTACGGCGCAGTGACACATTCACGCACCGGATGCCATTCGAAAACTTCCGCCTGAACCGGATCCGCGGCGCCGATCAGATAGGCGGCGGTCGAACGGCAGGTGGCAAATTGTTCCCGCAGTGCGGCAAAATCATTGGCCTCGAGCAGAAATTCCCACAGCAGCCAGACATTGTGGATTCGGCCGGGCACGATTCCCGCATCGGCAAATGCTCCGCTGTTGAGTTCCAGGAACAGACCGTTTTCATTCATCCCCGTGGTCAGATAAAGACAGCCCGCCCAGTTGAACATCGCCGCGGCATTGGCCCCGTCCGCGGGATGGAACACGGCCAGCACGAGCGTGTCGAGCAGTTCTTCGAAATCGGCCAGCCAGTCATAATTGCGGCTGAACAGCACCGAGCCGTCCGGCGTATTTTCGCCCCAGACCGCCAGCGAGGAGCAGCGGCCGCCGTCAAACACTTTTTTCAGATCGCCGGTCATCCGGTCCAGATAAATCACTTCCACCGAATTGACGATCCGCAGCTGTTCGAGCGTAAGACCGGAGGTCTCGGAGATACCGAGATAAAAATCGTCGAAGCGTGTGAGACCGGCGATGCCCCGCTTGCCCAGCTGGCCGATCTTGCCGAATCCCGCCGGGTTTTTTTCCGCAAAACGCAGTACACGGACCAGTTCGTCGCGCATCAGGGCACCGTATTGACGGCCCATCTGAAACCAGGAGCCGCGCAGTTCCGCGACGGGAATGCCGCCGCTGCAGAATTTCCTGCCGTTTTCGAAATAACGGTCATGCCGGATCGTCGTTATCATAATATTTGCTCCTTTTCCTGTAAGGTAGCACAAAGACGTTTTTTTTCAAGCGGGGAACCCGATAAAATGATGTCCGGCAGGATAAGGCGGAGAAGCAGGCACGGACCTGGCGGACCAAGTGGACAAAGCAGACAGTCTGGACAGAGCGGGAGGCGGAGGCAATATTTTTTTACCGGGCACGTCGGTTTTTCGATTGCAAAAATCCGGAATGTGAAGTATATTAATATATTTGAAACATCAACAGAACTGAGAGAATGCAAATGAAATCCAAGAAAGATACCATAATCGAATCGTTCCGTCGGCATCTGACGCTTTCCCTGGGCAAAATGCCGGGGAAATCCAGCAGTCTGGACCTGTATCAGGCGCTGGCGCTGAGCATCCGCGACCTGATCATGGAACGCTGGATCTCCACGCGGGACACCTATGACGAAAAACAGCCGCGCAGCGTGAATTACATCTCGCTGGAATTCCTGATGGGCCGGACCCTCGGCAACGCGCTGATCAATCTGGATGTCAGCGAAGCGGTGGAAGAGGCGATGAAGGAACTCGGGATCAAACTTTCCGCACTCCGCGATGAGGAAGTGGATGCCGGTCTGGGCAACGGCGGTCTGGGCCGTCTGGCCGCGTGTTTCCTGGATTCCATGGCGACGCTCGAACTTCCCGCGTTCGGTTACGGGATCCGCTATGATTACGGGATCTTCCGCCAGATCATCCAGAACGGATATCAGGTGGAGGAACCGGACAACTGGCTGAGCCGCGGCAATCCGTGGGAACTGCGCCGTCCGGAGCTGGCGCGTCCGATCCAGTTCGGCGGCCATGTGGAACAGTATGGCAATTCCCGGAATCCGCACCGCCGCCGCTGGGTGGATACGCAGGAAGTGCTGGCCATGCCGTATGATACGCCGATCCCCGGCTACCGGACCAATACGGTCAATACGCTCCGGCTGTGGTCCGCCGAATCGCAGTGCGGTTTCAACCTTTCGAAATTCAACCAGGGCGATTACATCAGCGCCAACTTGGAAGCCGCTCTGGCGGGCAACATCACGCGGGTGCTTTATCCCAACGACAACAACTACGAGGGCAAGGAACTCCGGCTGAAACAGCAGTATTTCCTGGTTTCCGCCACGCTGCAGGACATCATCGCCCGGCTGAAATATTACGGCAAGGACCTGCATGATTTCGACAAGCTCGCCACGATCCAGCTCAATGACACCCACCCGGCGCTTGCCATCCCCGAACTGATGCGTCTGCTGGTCGATGTGGAAAACTTCACCTGGGACGAAGCCTGGCGCATCTGCACGAAGACCTTCAATTACACCAATCACACGCTGATGAGCGAAGCGCTGGAAAAATGGTCGGTCGCGCTGATGGAAAAACTGCTGCCGCGTCACCTGGAAATCATCTACGAAATCAATTTCCGGTTCCTGCGTCAGGTTTCCACGCAGTATCTCGGCGACAATGACCGGCAGACCCGCATGTCCCTGATCCAGGAAGGATCCGAAAAAATGGTCCGGATGGCGTATATGTGCGTGGTGACCAGCGGCAAGGTCAACGGCGTGGCCGCGCTGCATACCGAACTGCTGAAACACGGGCTGTTCAAGGATTTCTACGAATTCACCCCGGACAAATTCATCAATGTGACCAACGGTATCACGCCGCGGCGGTGGCTCCGAAAGGCCAATCCGTCTTTGTCCGCTCTGATCACCTCGCGGATCGGCGACGGCTGGACGCGTGAACTTACCCAGCTCAAAAAACTGGAAAAATACGCGAAAGACACTGCGTTCCTGGACGAGCTGGTCAAGTCCAAACACACCAATAAACTGCTGATGGCGGAATATTTGGAAACCAACTGCGGCGTCCGGGTCAATCCGGATTCTCTTTTCGACGTTCAGGTCAAGCGTCTGCATGAATACAAGCGGCAGCTGCTCAATGCGCTGCATGCCATTTCGCTGTATTTGAAGATCAAGGACAACCCGAATGCTGATATCGTGCCGCGGACGATCC
>JAZUCR010000356.1:0-7021 GCA_045639225.1 Victivallales bacterium | reverse complement strand
CTCTGCCATGGCCTGCAATTCCGAGGTGGTGGCGCCGATGCTGATCGGATCCGGGCAGGCATAGACCCAGTGGCTGATCACATCCACATTGCCGCCGCTTCCCCAGATCGGAGGAACCCTGACCGCGGGATCGTAAAAAGTCCAGACCGGACGTTTGAAACCTGCCCGGTAGGCCTGGTCCATGCGGCTGTTCAGGACATTATATCCATCCCCGTCCTTCCAGAACCACTTGTAGAAAATGAGAACCGGATGGTCATCAGCGACTATGCGGGAAAGCGGGAAAGCCCGAATTGCGGAATAGTGTATGCCGTCTTTTCCTTCCGCTTCCGGGGGTATCGGAAAACCGGCAAATTTCTGAAAAGCCTCTTTGCTGACGGGGTCGAACGACACTTTGGTCGCATCCCTTATTTCCGAGTTCAGCAAAGCACCTTCCACGGCAGGGAATCCGGCGTATTTCACGCCCCGCTCCATGGCCGCTTTGGCCGCAGCTTCCTGCACTTTCGGGTGGGCTGTATTCACCAGGGCCGGATAAGGTCTTCCGCTTCGGTTCAACCGCAGATACGGCAGATTTTTCATTGCCGGCTGCGAAAAATACTGATAACTGTCCATTGCCCGGAATCCGTCAAACAGCATCTCATCGCAATAGGCGCGAGACCGCCACCAGTTCTGTGAGGCATGAGTGAAACCGAGTTCCTGAATCGTGCGGTGATGAAACGGATAATATCCCCAGCATAAAACCGGCATGCGGTCATGCAGTTCCGGACCGATCAGAATCTGCGAAGAGTGTTTTACAGGGTCTTTCAATTCCGCTGCCTTGAGCGTGAGTACAGCCTGATATTTTCCAGTGGAGAGCCGCGTTTCCACCGGAATCCGGAATTCATGCTTCTGCCCGGATGCCAGTTTCTCCGCTTTCAGCGGCGGGAGCGGAAATCCGGCAATCATTCCGGAAAGTTCCAGATCGGAAAGATCCCCTTTCTCAGCCTGGACAGACATTTTCAGAAACGCATTTTTTTCATTGCGGATAAATGCTTTCCGGCCGGGGAGTTCCAAGTGCGCCTCCGTCGCAGAAAGCAGAAAGGCCAGACCAACCCCCATGCCGGTATAAAAGATTTTCATGCTGCGAATTCTCCCATCATTTGAGGATATTGATTTGAACCGGTTTCCAGATACCGCCGGCTGTTATGGTGTCTTCCACCCGGACCGTCAGCTGGTTCTCGCCGCCCCACTTGATTTCATTGGTGATATCCAAATCAAAAGGACGATTCCAGCCGGCGGGTCCGACGTCATGCTGTCCGACATATTTCCCGTTCAGCCAAACCCAAGCGGACTCGTCGACCGCGCCGAAATGGATTTCAACCGCATTGCAGTCGATTTTCTCCGGCATGGTGAACCGGAACCGGTACCAGCCCATTCCGTCATAGCCGTCATATCCCTGTTTTTCCCAGAATCCGATTTGCAGACTCTTCCATTTTGCATCGTTGAATTCCGGCTTGAACCAGCCTTTGTGATGTCCGTTTTCCAGCGGATCGGGACGGAATTTCCACCCGGCGGAGGCCAGCGGGATGCTCTTGACCGTTATTACTTCATAGTCATGCGTCGGATTGTCCCGCAGCAGCGCGACTTTCCTGTAATACGGGAAATCGATGATCCGGACCGCGGCCCGGCGGACTTCCCGCACCGGACTCTGTTTCGATATCAGGGTGATCAGTTCGCGGGATTTGAGCTTGTCTTTGATCCTCTGTGCGCATCCGAGAAGCAAAGCGGCCGTCTGCCGATCGGGTTCCCGCACCGCGTCTTTCAGCTGTTCGAACGCACCGTCTCCCTTTTTCCGGAACAATTCGTAAATCGACCGGCTGCGTATTGCCGTATCCGCGTCCTGAATTCCTGATTTCAGGACCGTATCCGCATCACGGCCTTCCAGCAGAATCCGGAAAGCGGCCCGCCGCTGTATGGGATCCGCTTTCGGATCCCCGAACACGGCCAGACATTTTTCCGGAGTGGAAAGCTGTTCCGAAAATAAGCTCTTGCCATCCGCGGCTGCAGAGAAAATGATGACTGCGGCAAAAGCAATGATGAGAATGGTTTTCATAAAGAATTGTCTTTTCATTTCTCAGGGATCGGCAGAGCCGTCAGCTTGACTTCCAGGATCTGACCGTCGAAGCGGGAATAAATGCTTCCCAACCGGTCACCGATAATCAGCGGATATACGGCTGGTACAAGCGGACCGCCCTTTTTCACCGCTGTCGTCCGATTGAGCTTGCCGTCCAGGAAAAATGAAACTTTTTTAATCCCGTCGTATTCCAGTGCAAGAGTAAAATCCTTGTCTTCTTCCAGTTCGACCGGCTCACCCCATACGGAATCCAGGGATTCGGCAAAGCCGAACGAGGCGAACGGACGGAATTTTCCATCTTTGCGGCGGAGAAGATAGACGATCAACCCTTTTTTGGAATCCGGATTGTCTTTATGTTTTCCCCAGGAAGCATTCATGACATAATTATTATCCCATAAAACCATACCCGTATTTTTGGTGGTCTGTTCGCGCAGACGGGCAGTGATTTCCAGCCGGAACGCGCTTTTCGGGGTCAGTTCCGGATATTTTTTTACGGAGGTGATGCCCTCCGGAGTATCTTTGCCGGTGATCCCGACCTCCAGATACTGTTTCCCTGCCGGCCCCTCGATCCGGGTATTTCCCCGGCAGTGCATTTTGAATTTTCCATCCACACTGTCGGTTTTCCCTTTGGAAAAATCCCAGTGTGCGATGATTTCATCTCCGAATGCCATGCCGCCGGCCAGCAGCATTCCGGCCATTGCCAGTTGTCTGATCATGCCGATATACCTCTCCATTTGATGGTTTGTGCTATTCTGCCGCAATAAAATCGAAAGCGGCTGAGATTGTGTTTTGTCATCAAGAACTTACAAATAATCTTGACGCGGGGTGAAATGTTTCCAGTAGTTGCCGTTCCAGCTGGAATCGGCGGCACGGGAATAAGCTTCGGTGACAGACATCAGCCCCGCATGTCCATCCAGAAAGCAGAATGCGGCACGGCTGGCGTTCCCCACCAGTTCGATGTGATTGGATTTATAAGCCACAAATTCATCCTTTTTGCCATGACGGAAACGGGCATACATGACATTGGCGCCTACAACATAACCCCGGTAAGAAGATGGCGCCGCCATACCAGAACCGGACCAATTGTTGTAATCCTCCTGATTGGAACTGTCTCCGAAAATGATTTTATCGGAGAGTTTCGATTTCCTGAATGCGGATATTGGCACTGATTCCATATAGGGAATACCCCAGTAATACTGGTGCATGCCGTATGACATTGTGCCGTAATTTTCATTCTTTTTATTGATGATTTTCGCTTCGGGACAACCGAACTGCAGCTTGAGGCTGATATTCAGCATCGTGGAATCGTACCAGAAATGTGAATCGGACCCCGCATTTTGGGTGGTTTGCTGCGGCGGCAGAAACTTCCAGGTGTCCGTGTACATGTGCAGAGAAATTCCCATCTGCTTCATATTGCTCACGCAGTGGATTTCTTTTGCCTTGCCTCGAGCCTTGTTCAGCGCCGGCAGCAGCATGGCGGCAAGAATCGCAATGATCGCAATAACCACCAGGAGTTCTATGAGCGTAAATCCGGTTTTCCGCAGATCCCCGTGAATCGTGAGATGCGCTGTTTTTTCTCGTTTCATTTTTCAGTCCTTTCCTGTTTTTTGATTTCCGTTTTGTATTCTTTGGAATAATTCATTCTGATCAGTCTGGATTTGAAAACCTTCCCGCTGACGGCCAGTTCGATGGCGGCTTTTCCGGTGAGGAGCCCCAGCCGTTCATAAAAATCGTCCAGATGCTCGAAGAGGAATGCAGTGTTCAGCCAGGGATAATCTTTTTTCATCTGCCGATATATGTTTTCCGAGCCGAAAACGGGCATGAATGGATGGAATCCGGGCATATTTTTGACTGCCAATGCGAAACTGTGCTGCATGCCGCCTGCACAGCGGACGGCATCAATGGGGTATTTCCGGATCAGATCCGGCAGCTTGTCCGGCAATTCATCCGGATCGGAAACCAGGCATTCCGGATGCCATTCCATGCCCTGAACGCACATTTCATCCAGCATGGATTCGCAGATCCGGTCCCGCTGCGAAACCATCAGAAAACACCGGCATCCGCGCCGGGCCGCGGCGCGTACATATTCCCGGGGCCAATAATCATAGTCAACATTGATTGAATTGAATTCCGTCAACGGCACTGGACAAGGCATCATACTCACCAATGCGCAAATAATCTTCTCCCGGATTTTTTTTGGAAACGAATCCAGGATTGCCGCCTGATTTTTCTCGGACATCGAACACCATACCACTGAATCCAGACCGAACTGCCGGACCGCGGCAGGCAGGTCTTCCGGCCTGGCACCGGGAACGATCCGGAGCAGGAAGTCTTCATTCCGGGTGAATGCCCGATAGAATCCCGACATCCAGGCCGGCAGGTTTACAAAGCCTTTTTCGCCGCTGCCGTCGAAGAGTCCGACCACAAATTTTTTCTGGTGCCAGGAAAGGAACGTGCCTTCCTTGCGGGATTTCCGGTAGATCTGTCCCTCTTTGACCAGTTCGTTCATGCAGTCCAGCAGCATGTAGTTGGTGACGCCGAGCGCTTTCCTGAATTCCGCAACGGTAGGGATCCGGTCATTGACCGCATGCTCCTGGGCATATTTCAGGAACCGCTCCCGCAGTTCCACTTTTTTTCTGGCTGTTCCGGCTGTTTTCATTGGTTTTATCTTTCAAATTTTATTGAAACATAAATGAATATATCATCAAAAAATGAAAATGCAAGCCATGGGATGGAAAAAAACGATTATTTCCGCGGCTCGGCAGGGGCCGGAGCAGGAAAACAGCTGAAAAAAAATTGGCTGCTTGAATAATTTGCATCCTGATGATATATTTATCCCCCGTTGACCGGATGGCAGCCGGGAATGTGCCCGGGCCTGACCGGTAACAGATAACTAGGGAAAACATGAAACTTCCATCATTGAAAATTCGCGGTCTGGAGGCGAAATATCCGGTGATCCAGGCTGGAATGGGGTGCCGCATCGGTATGTCCGGACTGGCTTCCGCAGTGGTGAACTGCGGCGGCTTCGGAACGATCGCCAGCGTCGGGATCGGCGATCTCGAACGCGGAAAAACCGATTTTGTCGATGAATGCAACACCAATCTTGCTCTGGAATTGAAAAAAGCCCGTGAACTCTGCGGCGGCAGGAAAAATCTCGGCGTCAACGTGATGGTGGCGCTCTCCAATTACGAAGAACTGGTGCGGACCGCTGTTTCGGCCGGAGCGGATTACATTATTTCGGGAGCGGGTCTGCCGCTGCCCCTGCCTGAATATGTCGGAGATGCCGATGTCGCGCTGATCCCGGTTATTTCCAGCGGACGCGCGTTCGAGGTGGTAGTCAAGACCTGGCTGCGGAAATACCACCGCAAACCGGATGCTGTCATTATCGAAGGTCCCCGCTGCGGCGGACATCTCGGATTCACGGAGGAAATGATCGCGCATCCGGAGACCTGCTCACTGGATATGCTGCTGAAAGACGTCAAGGCCGTGATCGCAAAATACGGACTGGACGGTCTGCCGGTGCTGGCGGCGGGCGAAGTCTGCTGCCGCGCGGATATCGAAAAATTCCTGAAGATGGGTTATGACGGAGTTCAGATCGGCACATATTTCATTACGACCGAAGAAGCCTGGATCGATGCCCGCAGCAAGCAGGTGTTCATCGATGCCAAAGCGGAAGATATCGTGGTGATCAAAAGCCCGGTGGGACTGCCGGTGCGCGTGTTGAATACGCCGCTGGTTCAGCGGGTCCTGAGCGGAAACCGCGAACCTTTCAAATGCCCATACCGCTGTCTCCGTTCCTGCAATCCTGCAAAGAGTCTTTTCTGCATTGCCCAGGCGCTGATTGCGACCTGGCGCGGTGATGTGGACAGAGGGCTTTACATGGTCGGCTGCAATGTGGAAGCCTGCCGGAAGATTTATCCGGTGAAAGTTTTTTTCGACACGCTGGCCGGAGATTGAGATTTTACCATGAAAGTTCTGATTACGGAAGAGCAGATCGCCCGGCGGGTCCGGGAACTTGGGGAAGAGATCACCGTTTTTTATGAGGGCAAACCTTTGACGGTGGTCATCCTGATGAACGGAGCTTTGCCGTTCGGTGCCGATCTGGTGCGGGCCGTCAAGCTGCCGCTGCGCTGGGACTGCTTTTCCTGTTCCAGTTACAGAGGGGACCGTTCCAGTGAAAAAATGAATGTCCGCGGCGAACTTAAAAATCCGGTAACGGGACGGCATCTGCTGATCGTCGACGATGTTCTGGATACCGGTTTTACCATGAAAACCATTCGGGAAGACATGTTGAAATGCGGTGCTTTGAGCGTGCGGACCTGTGTCCTGCTGAATAAGAACGTTTCGGGCAAATATTTCATCAAACCGGACTGGACCGGTTTCGACATTCCCGATAAGTATGTGGTCGGTTACGGTCTGGATTCCAACGAGGAATACCGCAATCTGCCGTATATCGCAGTCAAGGAATGATCTCACCTTGAAAATTCGCAAATCCGCGCTATATTACTCATTTGCATACATCATTCTGAAAGTGTAACATACCAAGGAGAAAAGCAATGGCTATTGTCAACACGGAAAACGAGCTGATGGATAAGATCGTCACGCTGTGCAAACGGCGCGGTTTTGTGTTTCAGAGTTCGGAAATTTACGGCGGTTTCAACGGGTTCTGGGATTACGGACCCTACGGCGTCGCCATGAAGAAAGCCATCGAACAGCTCTGGTGGAACGAAATGGTCGAGACCCGCGACAATGTGGTCGGACTGGATTCCACCATCATCTGCCATCCCCGCGTGTGGAAAGCTTCCGGTCACATCGACCGTTTCGGCGACATCATGTGCGACTGCAAGGACTGCAAGACCCGGTTCCGCGTCGACCAGATGGAAGACCCGACCACGTGCTCCAACTGCGGTT